>JAJZHX010000032.1 GCA_021804315.1 bacterium | reverse complement strand
GATATGCCAATATGTCGACAGTTAATCGCTAATATTTTTACAGTAATTATTTAAGCCTGATAACTTTCATGATGCCGTCAGTTTTGAGAATTCCCCGCCAAGCACGATTAATCAAAGAATATGGATCACCTAGTTTAATACTTGTTACTTCCTGAGCATTAGCAAATTTCTTTAACTGCCTGACTAGTAGTTCCCTCTCTTTGTTGGTGTCCGGGTCAACCATGTGCGTTAACTGCCAGTTGTGTCTCATAGGCACTAAACCAAGGTCTAAAGAAACTGAACCAATCCACAAAATACCACTATTACTAATATCGGCCTTTTGGTTATACCAGTGAATACTGGTCGGGCTTAACAGTTTGTCATTATCATAAGTTGCTGCCCATAATCTTACATGATGCCGATTAAGGTTATTTTTGACAACCGGTTTTGAAAAACCGATGTCTTGTTTACGGCCGAATAAGTATAAATGACTAAGAGGAGAATTAAGGTATTCTCGATTAAATAGCATGCTATATAATTGATGCACAACTGTCTTAAAATTAGTTGGTTCTGATTGATGCCAACCGGCTTTTTCCATTGCTTCAATTACCTCTTCCCGTAAACCAATAATAGCAATGTTTAAAGGGTCAGATGCAAACCCATCAGGTGTAACACAATAAAGCGGTAGATGCCTAGGTGGCAATAAAATATGCCAACCTCTAATTATAGCTGGCAATAAAATATAGGCTGCTACACCGTAAGCTAGCAGTATTGCTAATAGGTAAGGTAGTCGTTTATTAAAAAACGGGATGATATATTCCCAGGAAACATAAGCGACAATAATACCAGGGATAAAGATGGCAAATCTTTTTAGTAATTTAATAAATAATTGAAACATTTTTATAATATTTTATCTAAAAATTTAACTTAAAAAAACTTATAAAACAAATAATTAAATATCTCTCCCTAAAATTTTTATGCTAATATAGTTTTATGGAGCCTAATCAATCTTCTCAAGCCACTGCTAACCAAGATCCTATGCTAGCTCATAATAATCAAAATGTTGGCCCTGAGCCAAACAAAGAACAACCCCAAGGTGTTGAACAGCCACCCAACGAACAGTTACCGGCCAATGAAGAGATACCATCTAGTAATCAACCAACAGTTTTATCTAAGCCAGCTAAGAATAACAATCAAACAATTGCTATTGTCGCGACAGTAGTAATAGTGGTAGTTCTGGCTATATTAGCTGTTTTAGCTTATAAAAAAGGTTAGATGCCAATTGACAAGCCTCGATAAAGCTTATAAGTTGTTAATGAGCTCAGGAAGCGTAGGAGTTATACCGACAGACACCGTTTATGGTTTAGTAGCCAGAGCTTTAGATCAAGTAGCCGTAACTAGAGCTTATGCCCTTAAAGATAGGGAATTAAAACCCGCTCCGGTTTTAGCGGCCAATTTACAACAGCTAGAGTTACTAGGTATAAAAAGACGTTATCTTATGGCTGTTAAACAATATTGGCCAGGACCGGTTAGTGTGATTCTGCCACATCAACGAGATTATCTTAGCCAAGGGCTTAAGACTCAACCTTTTCGTATACCTAATGACCCAGTTCTATTAGACTTGCTAGAAAAAACTGGACCTATCTTAGCTACTAGCGCTAATTTACCTGCTCAACCAACAGCCACAACCATTCAACAAGCTAAAGACTATTTTAAAGACCAAGTAGATTTTTATATTGATGGCGGAGATTTATCAGCTAACTTGCCCTCAACGATTATTAGAATTGTTGATGATTATGTTGAAGTAATTAGGCAAGGTGCCCTAAAAATTAAAGTTGACTGAGAGGGTGATACAATTAATAGGCAATATGACCTTTAATGAATATCAAGAAAAAGCACTAGATACGATTATCTCAACTAATGACGATTTTAAGGATACTTTGCACTGGGTGCTCGGTATTAATGGCGAAGCAGGAGAAGTAGCCGAAAAGATCAAGAAAATTATTAGGGATCAAAATAGTTTTATTACTCAAAAAGATAAGCAAGAACTAGTTAAAGAACTCGGTGATGTTTTATGGTATCTTGCGGTTTTCGCTAAACAACTGGGCTATTCATTTGATGAAGTAGCTAACAGTAACTTAAAAAAGCTTTCTAGTCGTAAAAATCGGGGTGTTTTAGGCGGTTCAGGAGATAATCGTTAGTTAAACTCATGTCTAAGCCAATCATCTAAAGATCCGCCACCTCCACCAGCAATTGCTATTACCATATCATTAGCCTTAAGATGCTTCTTAATTAGTTGTTTTAAAGCTTGGTTTTTACTCTTAGGTTCAGCAATAGTTGGCTCAGCTAAATATTTTATTAGATCTTTAGGGTTTAAAATTTGGCTATTTTTATCCTCTCTAGCTAGGTAACTTGGTAGCCAATATATTTTACTTACGCCATCAAAAACCTGGCCGTAGTCTTGCTTGATATAATGTTGACGTCTGTCGGTTAGTGGTTCGTAGACTATAACTAGTCTTTTTTTACCTCCGCTGATTTCCAGTGCTGTATTAATAGCTGCCATAATCTTTTCCGGTGTATGAGCGTAATCGCTATATAATCCTGGTATAATCTCCTCCATTCGTCGGCTTAAGCCAGGGAAGCCATTGATTTGCTTGATAAGTTGATTATCAGCAAAGTTAGTCAGGCTTTTAACAGCCTTAATTGCCAATAAACCATCCCTTCGGTTGTAGTAGCCTTTTAAACTTATTTGCTTAGTTTGGTTATCATTGAGAATTTCTAGGCTATGATTTTTAGTTAGATTAAGATAACTGGCGTCTTCCGGCCACAGAAAAGTCTTGTTTGACTGCTTAATAAACTTAGTAAAGGCGGCTTTATAGGCATCTCTAGTTGGAAAGAATTCGTGATGATCCCAAGAGACTCCACTAATTAAGCTAACTGCAGGGCTAAATGCTAAAAAGTTATTATCAAACTCATCGGCTTCATAAACAAAGTATTGACTATTGGGATTAAATTCACCCATGTCGGCAAAAGTAGTCTTAGCAGGCAGTAAATAACTAATAGGTATAGCATTTTGTTTAAACAGCCAAGTTACCATAGCTGTAGTAGTGGTTTTGCCATGAGTGCCAGCAATGGCTATTAACTTTAAATCATTATCTATCAAGATCTGATTAATTAACTGATCGCGTTTACTAATTTTAATATTATTATCTCTTGCAAATCTTAGTTCGTCAGGATCTGGATTTTCTAAGGTTAGGGCAGAGCTGTAGACCAGCCAATCTATTGGCTGTTGTTTGTGTATATTAAGAATGTCTTTCTTAGATTGACCGATGACAATATTATTTATGCCTTTAGTTTTAAGGTAGTCTATATAGCTAGAAGCTTGTTTATCTGATCCAGAAACCTGATAGCCAGCCTGAAAGGCAATTTGTGCCAAAGGACCTATGCCAGCACCACCAATGCCTGAAAAATAAATATGCATAGCATAATTTTATAGTTTTAAGTTGCCATAAGTCCAGTTTATATGCAATAGTAATGATAGTTTCTAAAAAATAAAAATATAAATGATCAAAAATCAATCCATTAAGTCAACTATATTCAGCCCAATTTATGTTATAGCAGTTATTTTTTTAATCTCCTCTTGCGTAACGGTTATTGCTCTAAGATCAAATAATTATTATATGGGCACGCTCCGCTCCCAAGTTTATTTAGCCGACAAAAATAACAATAATGTAGTAGGCGCCCTCGAGCGTTTACAAGCTTACGTTACCCACAATATGAATACTTCCTTAACAGCTGGTAATGACTCGGTCTATCCACCGATTCAACTCAAGTATACTTACGAGCGTTTACTTGAGCAAGAAAGTAAACTGTCAGTTAATAATAATGCCTCGCTTTATACTGATGCCCAAAATTATTGTCAAACAGTAATTCCTAACGCTTTTTCTGGAAGAACAAGAGTCCCTTGCATCGAGAACTATATTGAATCCCACAGCAATCAATTACCGAAAGTATCGCCATCGCTATATGAGTTTGATTTTATTTCTCCTAATTGGTCACCTGATCTGGCCGGATATAGTTTAATAGCGACCATTTTGAGCTTTTTAGGCCTAATAGTCGCTATTATCTTTAGGATGTTTAGAAAACTAACCTAATTTATGGTTTAGCAGCTGCACCGTTACTTGGTTGAACATTTGTGCTTGTGCTACCTGAGCTTGAAGTCTGAGCCGTACACTGTGTACCGTTTGGATGTTGCTTGTTATAGGTAGCAACTGCTTTAGAAACCTGACCACCACTTTGTAAGTTTTCCCAGAAAGTTACAGATGCTCTGTTAATAATCATCTGATCATATGGCATATGAAGTTCGCAACCTAATTTTACCAAACTAACATTGTTACTACTTGAACTTGAAGTTGTGCTAGTAGTACTTGAATTAGATGAATTAGTTTGCAGATAGAATATGTTAGTTAACACTAAGAAATTATTATTTAGAACCTTAATGTTGCCAAAATAAACTTGACCGGTATTTAAGAACACAGCCTGCAGTTTATTGGTATAAATGTACTTACTCTCAGTGTCTTTAGTGTTACTGTTACCGGCATATAAAGCGGCTATTATACCTATTAGTAAGACTACTACGCAGACAACCCCGACAAATATACCGAGTCTTGTCCACATATCCTTGTCTTTACTTTTTGATGATGAATGCCTGACGCTATTCATTGCCGGCGTCGGCACACCAGCTGGTTGTGCAGCAGGTTGGGTGCTTCTATTCATAAAATCCATGTTTGTTACTCTCCACCTTTATTAATTGCTAATGGTTACCGAATCAGTGTAATACAAGATGATTGTTAATTGCAAGTACTAAATTTTAATTAATTATAAATAGTATCAATTGAGTTAGTTTTAACAATGATTTAAAGTGTTAATTAGTTAAAAGCCTGAAAAAAATAGATAAAAAGGGTTGACAAACAAAAACTGAAGCGAGTATGTTAGGGGTACACTACTATAAGGTAAAGAGAAGAGGGAGTCTAAAATATGGCATACAAGCACACAAACTCAAAGGGTGTAACTTACTACTTAAATTCTAAGGATGTTACACTTAGAGGCGGTAAGAAGCAAACTATTTATTACTTTAGTAAGGATGAGCGTCCAGAAGGCACCGATCTTCCTTCAAACATGGAAGTTAACGAAAACCCAAGAAACGGTTTTCTAACTGTTAAGCGCAAGTAAGTAAAGTTTTAGTGATCAATAAAATATCCGATATTAATTTATCGGATATTTTTTTAATATATAATATCAACCTGTATGAGCGAGATAATTTTAAAGGTTAATAATCTTAAAAAGCAATACGGCGAAAAAACTGCTGTTAATGGTATCTCTTTTGAAGTTAAAAAAGGTGAAATTTTTGGTATTCTAGGCCCCAATGGAGCTGGTAAAACAACAACATTAGAGATGATTGAAACAATGCGAACTATAGATGGTGGTAGCATTGAAATTGATGGTATTGATGTCGCTAGTGATCCTTTGGCTGTTAAATATGTTATTGGTGTTCAGCCACAAACTCCAGCCTTTCAGGATAAACAGAAGTTAACAGAAATTATTGAAATGTTCGCTGCTGCTTATGGTGAAAAGGTTGATCCTATCAGTTTTTTAGATGAGGTTCAACTAGCAGAATATGCTAATAATTTTGTTGAACAGTTATCCGGTGGGCAAAAGCAAAGACTTAGTATTGCTGTAGCTATAGTCCATAGCCCTAAAGTCTTTTTTCTCGACGAGCCAACAACTGGCTTAGATCCTCAAGCTCGACGTAATCTTTGGGAACTCATTAAGTATGTAAGAGACAAGGGCGTAACAGTTATAATGACCACACACTATATGGAAGAGGCAGAACTACTTTGTGACAGGGTAGCCATTATGGATAGTGGTAAGATTATTGCCTTAGATAAACCGGCTAATTTAATCAAGCAGCTATTAAAGAGAGGCTTTAAAAAGCAACAAGTAGTTGAGCAGGCCAATCTTGAGGATGTCTTCATTGACTT
>JAJZHX010000031.1 GCA_021804315.1 bacterium | reverse complement strand
TTATGTCTTTCAATTTTTCAACAACTTGTCTTGATAAGTTAGCTGCTTCACTCTTATGGATAATTAACGACAGGGCTTCTATGATCTCTCCGGCAATATAAAAATCTAACTTGACTAGATCTTCAGCCCTGTAATCTTTTAAATCATAACTAAAGGAGCCATAGCCACTAGTTAAACCTTTTAGTTGATCATAGAAATCTGTTAGTAAATTGGCCAGGGGAGCTTCAAAACTTAAAAAGGCTCGATCAAGATTATAGCTAATATTTTTTTGGATGCCTCTTTTTGAAGATATTAGCTGAATAACTTGGCCAACATATTCTTTTGGTAGAACTATTTCGCCGTCAACCCACGGTTCTCTAATTTCCTTAATATTGGCTGGGTTGGGCAAATCGGTAGCTCTTTTTATATCAATAATCTCATTGTTGAGTAAAACAATCTGATAATCTGTAGAAGGGTTGGTAACAACTAAGCTAAGGTTATATTCTCTTTCTAATCTTTCTCTGACTATTTCTAGATGAAGTAAGCCCAAAAAGCCAATTCTTATACCAAAACCTAAGACTGGTGAATTCTCAGGACTATAGTGAATAGCTGAATCACTTAGCGATAGCTTTTCGATAGCCTCTTTTAAATTCTGATAATCCTCATTGGTTTCCGGGAAAAAACCGGCGTAAACAAATGGCTTAACATCCTGATAACCCGGCAATGCTACTAGGGCAGGTTGACCTGAAAGGGTTAAAGTATCACCAACCTTTGCTTGTCTAGTAGTTTTTAAATTAGTCACAATATAACCAATTTCACCAGAATTTAAATTACCAATTGGCTTCATATCAGGTTTTAGAAAACCGACCTCTAGAGCAATACCCCTAGATTGACTGGACATTATTTGAAAACTATCGTTTTTAGCAATATGACCTTCAAATAACCTAACGTAGAGTATGACTCCCCTGTAATCATCATAATAGCTATCAAAGATTAGCGCACGAGTAGCTGATTGATCAGCTTGATTAGGAGCAGGTATTTTAGCTAATATGGCATTTAAGATTTCTATCACACCTTGGCCGGTTTTAGCTGATGCGAGAATAATCTCCGATTCAAGGCAGCCCAATAAATTAACTATTTCCTGCTTACATTTATTTATATCGGCGGCCGGTAAATCAATTTTGTTAACTATTGGGATTATTTTAAGATTAGCGGCAATTGCCAGATAAACGTTTGAAACTGTCTGGGCTTGAATTCCTTGCGTAGCATCAACTACTAATAAAGCGCCTTCGCAGGCCTGTAAACTACGACTAACTTCGTAACTAAAATCGACATGTCCAGGTGTGTCTATAAGATTTAACTCATAGCCCTGATAAGACATCCTAACAGGGGCAAGTTTTATGGTGATGCCTTTTTCTCTTTCTAGATCCATTCTATCTAGTAATTGATCTTTCATATTTCTTTTATCAACAGTGTTGGTTAATTCCATCATGCGGTCAGCAAGCGTAGATTTACCATGATCAATATGAGCGATAATACAAAAATTGCGAATCTTATCTAATATCATTAGTTGTTTATTATAGCAAAAATAACAGAGGTACTTTTAAAAATCGATTTTGACAGGGTTTAAAACAATCTTTCTGAGGCGATCAATGACTGGTCTAACTTCTTCAAGATCAAAAAGTGCGGACACTAATATGTGCACTAGGAAGGTAACGAAAGTTATAAATGATAATTTACCGCCAAGAGTTAAAACGCCTCGGTCATGTATCCCCAGAGGGTAAAGCGAAATCATGATAAAACTAGCAATAACACTAAAGCCGGTAACTGAAGCTATCCTGCCAAGACCGCTCCAAAAATCTTTATCAAAAAGTTTATGGTCTCGATATAGCATAATAACGCTAAGAATAACTACCTGAACTACCGCTACGATTGATTGAGCCATGGCTAAACCTTCAACACCGTAATTACTGGGAGTAGACAGGGTTATAGCTAGAACTATATTAAGAGCAATAATAAAAATTGATACAAACATTGGTGTCTTAGTATCTTTTTGAGCATAAAACCACCTTGATATGATTGCATACATAATATTAAAGAAGATTGATATTGTTAAAAAACCAAACACTGCAGCAATTTGTGGACTGCCATGGTCATATATCATACGGGCTAAATAGCCTCGGCAAAAATAACATAAGACCACTAAAGGAGCGCTAATCCAAATCATTGCCCTTACAACCATTAAAAAATCTTTTCTGAATAAATCAGGTCGGTTGATACTTAATCGATTATTTAATCTTGGAAAAGCTGCCGTAGAGATTGCCGTGCCAATTAAAAGAATTGGCGCCGTACTTAAAATATATGCATTGTTATAGTAAGTAATATTACCACTACCTAAACCTGAGGCAACATGAGTTTCAACAATACTTTCAATTTGGTCCATGCCTTGGTCTAAAGATCTAGGAGGTAGATTTTTAAGAATTACTTTAAAGTCTTTATTATTCCATGATATCCTGGGTTTCCAGCTATAGCCTAGCTTCCAAAGACCAAACATAACTACAATTAGTTGTAAAACAGCTCCGATTAAGGCGCCTACGCCAAGACCAACCAACCCAATATTATTCTTGAATATGTAAATACTAACAATGATTGAAAAGTTGTAAAAAAGCGGAGCAATAGCATAAAAAAAGAAACGGCCTAAAGCTTGTTGTGAGGCATTCAAAATTCCAGACATCATAAACAAAAATGGATCAAAAGATATAAATCTCATTATTTCGGCTGCCGTATGACGTTGTACAGGTGATAAACCGGGAGCAACAATGTATCTAATTAATGGATTAGCAAAAACTAAAATTATAAGGCCGACAATAAACATCAAAATTGCCAAGAAGTTCATTAGACTATTAGATAACTCCCACATACCCTTGCGATCATTTTTGGACAACCGATCTGCTAAAACTGGCATAAAGGCAACACCCAAAGCGCCTGCAGCAATGGTATAGAAGAATAAATCAGGAACATTAAAAGCAGCAAAATAAGCATCTGTACTATGAGGGCCTATTGTAGGAAAGTTAGCGTTAACTAATTTGGTTCTTAAAAAACCTAAAACTTGCCCTGCTAAAGATGTAGTAATCAACAATGCGGCTACATTGCTAATACGGTTTTTATTATTCTTGGTAAACGAAGAGCTTGATTTCATTGCCCTTTAGTATAAAGCAGCCGAAGCAGGAAGTTTAGTCCCTTTTAAAACTTCTGCAACTTCATCGGCATCTACTGTCTCTTTCTCTAATAATTTATCTTTTAGTTTTTCTAGCTTATCTAGATTAGCCTTGATAACAATTCTAGCCCGGTTACTTGCTTCGGTGATTAAACTTTCTACTTCTTCATCAATGACTTTGGCTGTCTCATCAGAATAATCACGCTCGTGAACAAGACGATCAATCATCATGCCATCGTCTGTTCTGAATACCTGATTTCTCAACTTTTTACCCATACCTTGATTAACTACCATGTCTCTGGCCATTTCAGCAGCGTTGGGTAAATCTGACCCAGCTCCAGTTGTTATGTGATCATAACCAAGAACAATTTCTTCGGCTACACGACCACCTAATGCTCTGGCAAGAGCATCCTTAAACTGTACTAAACTTGTAAACATCCGGTCTTCTGGAGGGATTGACCAGGTTACTCCTCCGGTATTGCCCCTGGGGATAATAGTAACTTTATGAACTGGATCGGCATCTGGCAAGACGTGACCTACTAGGGCATGTCCGGCTTCATGATAAGCCGTAACTTCTTTATCTTTATCTGTCATAACCCGGCTTTTTCTCTCTGGACCAATTGCCACTCGCTCAAAGGCTTCTGTAACATCAGATTGGATGATTTGACTATGTGAATTCCTAGCAGCAATAATGGCTGCTTCATTAGCAATATTGGCTAAATCTGCACCAGAACTACCTGCCGCTTTAGCAGAAAGTGCATCCAAATCAACATTTTTTGCAAGAGGTTTTTTAGCAAAATGAACCTTTAAAATTGCTTCTCTGTCTTTTCTGTCAGGTAAACCAATGTTGACTCGACGATCAAAACGTCCTGGTCTAAGTAAAGCTGGATCAAGCACATCGGCTCTGTTAGTAGCAGCTAAAACTATTACATTTTGTCCTTGTTCGAAACCGTCCATTTCAACCAGAATTTGATTAAGAGTCTGCTCTCTTTCGTCGTGACCACCACCCATGCCTGAACCTCTACGTCTTCCAACTGCATCAATTTCATCTACAAAGATAATACAGGGAGCGTTCTTTTTAGCTTTAGCAAATAGGTCGCGCACCCTCGATGCGCCAACACCAACAAACATTTCTACGAACTCGGAACCAGAAATACTAAAGAAAGGTACATTGGCTTCTCCTGCTACAGCTCGAGACAACATAGTCTTACCGGTACCCGGAGGACCAACTAGCAGTACGCCTTTTGGAATGCGAGCCCCCATCGAATTAAATTTTTTAGGGAATTTTAAAAACTCAACTACTTCTTCTAAATCTTGTTTTGCCTCTGCAGAACCAGCGATTTCTTTAAAAGTGACCTTGTCTTTTTCGTTACCGTAAAGCCTGGCTCGACTTTTACCAAAACTTAACGCTTGGTTACCTTGACCTTGAGCACTTCTAAGCATGAAGTACAATAATGCGCCAATTAATAATACTGGTACTATCGACTCAGCTAAAGAAAGAGCTACTGAACTACCAGAAGCATTGGATTTAAAAGTATACTGAGCTTTAGTTATATTAAAACCTTGTGACTTTAAGCTAGAATTTGGATCAACATAGGCTTTAAGCGTAGGGCTAGTTTTGCCTTTAGGAGTAATCTCCAGCTCGTTACTACTGACTAGAACTTTGCTATAATCTCCCTGATTATTGTCTGTTAAGGCCTGTGTAGCACTTATTGCTGTTAGATTACTGGGTTTACTATAAGCCGCAAAAATTACTAAAGCTAACAGAACTAGCAGAGCAATAAAACCAACATTTTTAACCTGCTTGTTTTTATTAGACGATTGACGATTATTGCCAGGCATTTTACTATCCATAAAAAATTATTATACCTATTATTACGTATTTTAGCTAAATCAGACTGAGGTTAATGAAATATTGCCACTATTTATAATAAGGCCCCTGCTATTTTTTACAGGAAAACTCTGTCCAACTCTTGCTACTTTAGCAGATACTGCCAACCTTTCAAGCATAAGCTTATTAAAATTAGAGATACTGTTAAATCTTAACCAAGCTGCTAAAACTTCACAAGCTAGTTTATGATCAAGCAGAATAAACCAATTTCTATCTATAATTTCACTATTAACATAAACTTGCAGTATTACATCTATACTGCGATTAAGTTCACTAACGTTATATATTATGTCTAAAAGCTTAGTTCTAGCTGAAACATCTAACTTAGGTACAATGTTTAAACGAATATAGTTCCTTAAGTACTTAGTATCTTGATTAGTAGAATCTTCCAGCCATGTTATTCCCTGATTAATAGCATATTGTTTGATGTCTGCTTTAGAATATTTAAGCAATGGCCTTAGTCTATTTTGGTTATCGATCATAGCGCTCAGTCCTTTTCTACCCGTACCTCTAATTAAGTTGATTATAGCGGTCTCAATTAGATCGTCTTGATGGTGAGCGGTAACAATTGCATCAGCTTGATGTTTTTTAGCTACAGCCTCCAGGAATTGATAGCGTAAACTTCTTGATAAGGCTTCGCTGGCATCAGGTTTTAGCTTTAGCTTAACTGATTCAAAAATTAAGTTTTGTGATAAACAATATTGTCTGACTAATTCCTCGTCTAAGGCTGAATCAGGTCTTATGCCATGATTAATATGGCTAACTATAATTTGCCAGTTATTTTTTTCTTTCAGACTGTTAGCTAAATAGAGTAATGTCATAGAATCAACCCCGCCACTGACTGCAAATACATATTTTTTATTGGCTGGCAGTTTTATCTCCATAGTTTTTATATTGTACTTTGTCTTAAAAGAAAACTAATAGATAATCTTCCTTGATTATGAATATCTAATATCTAGATAACAGATGTACTTCGTGATATATTAATAAACTATAGACTATAAATTTGGCGGCGTAGCTCAGTTGGTTAGAGCACAGGACTCATAAGCCTGGGGTCAGTGGTTCAAGTCCACTCGTCGCTACCAATTTGGATAGATTTGAACCCTCACCCATAGAGTTGGCTATGTGTACCAACAGTATCAAAAATAGCTTCATTATTGTTCTGTAAATATAAAGCTCTGACGTCTCCAGTAATATCTATACTTCTGTAGTCTTTATATTTTCCTCGTATATTAGAGATAGACCATTA
>JAJZHX010000030.1 GCA_021804315.1 bacterium | reverse complement strand
AATAACTGATAAATCATGGAGGAATAAATGCTTGTCTTAATCATCATCATTGTCTTGTTAATCATCTTAGTAGGTTATGGAGTTCTTAGCTACAACAGTCTAGTTAGGCTTAATCAGCAGTCAACAGAGGCTTGGAGTGATATTGATGTTCAGTTAAAACGCCGTTATGATCTAATCCCAAATTTGGTTAATACGGTTAAAGGTTATGCGGCCCATGAAAAGACTGTCTTTGAGGATGTCACCAACGCCAGAGCCAATGCCCTTAGTGCGCAGACTGTTGCCGATACTGCTAAAGCCGAAAATGCTTTTCAGCAGACCATGAAAAGCTTATTTGCCGTTGCCGAAAACTATCCAGATCTTAAAGCCACCCAGAACTTCCAAGAACTGCAAGCAGAACTTACTGATACTGAAGATAAAATTCAAGCTTCCCGTCGTTTCTATAACAGTATTGTTAGAGACTTTAACTCTAAAAGAAAGACTTTTCCTACCAACATTATTGCTAGTCACTTAGGTTTTAAGCAGGACAAAGAGTACTTTGAAGTAGATGAAGCCCAGTCTGAGGCAGTAGCTAATCCGGTTGATGTTAAGTTCTAGTAGGCAATTAATTTATTGTAAGCACAAGAATTTATGTATTCAGATATAGCAGCCAACAAAAGAAAAACCGTTATTATTATAGTTTTTTTCTTTATTTTTCTTTCAGCCATAATTTTTGCCTTTAGTCGCTATTTTGGTGGCAACAACGATATCTTCTACGGCGGTCTAATTGGCTCACTAGTATATGTAGTCTTTACCTATTTTGCCGGTGAAAAGATGGCTTTAAGCGTTAATAATGCTAAACAAATTTCTAAATCAGATAATCCTAGGCTATGGCGAACTGTTGAAAATCTAGCCATTGCTGATGGTCTGCCTATGCCAAAAGTCTATATTATGAACGATCCTTCACCCAACGCTTTTGCTACAGGTAGAGATCCAAATCATGCCAGTGTCTGTGTAACTAGTGGTTTACTTGACATGATGAACGATCAAGAACTTCAAGGAGTCTTGGCTCATGAGATCAGTCACGTTAAGAATTATGACATTAGAGTTTCGATGGTAGCCTTTGCCCTAACAGCAATTATTTCACTATTAGCTGATTTTATCTTAAATATAACTTTTTTTGGTGGCGGTGATAGAGAAGAGAATAACCAAGTATTCTTTTTCTTAGGGTTAATTGCAGCCATTCTAGCACCAATTATTGCGACAATGATTCAACTGGCCATTTCCCGTCAGAGAGAATATTTAGCTGATGCCTCAGGCGCTTTAATAACTCGCTATCCTGACGAACTAGCCAGCGCTCTTGAAAAAATAAAAGCCAGTAATAGACCGGCTAAGGTACAAAATACAGCTACAGCTCATCTCTTCTTTGTTAACCCCTTAAAAGGCCACTCTATTACTAACCTTTTTAGCACTCATCCACCTATTGATCAACGGATTGCCAGATTACGCAAGATGGAAGATCACGCTTAAAGCGAATGATGGCAGTTCAAGACTAAAATGGCTAAAAATTCAGCTAAACATAAAATCAAGAAATCTAATAAAAAACTGTCAAAGTCTTTAAAAAACAACATCAATATAGACGATTTAATATATAAAGAAGAAGTTATTTTAAGTAAATCTTCTAAAAAACAAGTTCCTCCAACAAACTTAAAGAAATTGCCAAATGCGTGGGTATTTAGTCGTCGAGCCCTCATTCTACTATGGCATAATCGTGGTCTTTTTTTAGGTATAGCCGTAGTTTATGGTTTAGTTAGCCTAGTTTTAGTGCAAAGTCTTGGTAGTCCAAGCACTATTGTGAGCTTAAAAAATAAATTTAATAACACTCAGTCTAGCTCAGTAGCAACAGCTGTTAGCATTTTTGGAGCCTTAATAGGTTCTTCTAATAGTTCATCAAGTGGTGGAGCCTATCAGCTACCGATTTACATTATGGCATCGCTAGCTATTATCTGGGCGCTTAGACAAGTATTAAACGGTAATAAAATACGTATAAGGGATGCATATTACAAAGGTATGTACCCCTTAATCCCCTTTATTTTGGTAGTACTTTTCATTGCCCTTGAATTACTACCCTTTTTAATTGGTGCGTTTCTTTATACGATTGTTATAGAAAACTCAATCGCCGTAGGCTTTATTGAACATTTATTGGCTCTTCTAATCTTCCTGGTTTTAACTGTTTGGTCGCTGTATTTAATTTGCGCATCAGTTTTTGCTCTATATATTGTTACGTTACCAGATATAACACCTATGCAGGCAATTAGATCAGCTAATAATCTGATTAAAAATCGTCGCTTAAGTATTTTTCGTAAACTAGCTTTCCTACCACTTATTATTTTGCTAGCTTTAGTTATAATTATGCTTCCGGTGATTATTTGGTTAACGACGGTTGCCAACTGGATTTTCTTTATACTCTCTGCCTTAATTCTTTTATATATACATAGCTATATTTATAATATTTACCGAGAACTAATCGATGAATAAAGCTAAAGCTAAACAAAGAATTGAAAAATTAAAACAACTGATCAATGACTACAGGTATCATTACCACGTGCTTAATCAGTCAATTATGAGCGAAGAGGCTGCCGATAGTTTAAAACACGAGCTAACACTGCTCGAAGAAAAGTATCCAGATCTTATTACACCAGACTCGCCGACTCAAAGAGTTGTTTCGGCTATTAGTTCAGGTTTTCAACAAGTCAGGCACAGTAGTCGGATGCTGAGTCTCAATGATGTCTTTAATGAACAAGAAATTCGGGCCTGGCAAGACAGAATCGGCAAATTATTACCTCAAACAAATATCAGCCAATATTTTATTGATATAAAGATGGATGGGCTGGCATGTGCTTTGATTTATCAAGATGGACACCTAGAGCAGGCTATTACAAGAGGTGATGGATTTGTAGGAGAGGATGTTACTAATAATATTAGAACTATTGAATCGATTCCCTTGCGGTTACGCCAAACAAAAGATGCTAAGCTGTTTTCAATTGGCCGAAGTGAAATAAGAGGCGAAATAGTTATGTATAAGCAAGATTTTATCAAGCTTAATGAGGAACGTGCGAAGGCTAATCTTCCACTGTTTGCTAATCCAAGAAATACGGCTGCCGGTACAATTCGCCAACTCGATCCAAAGCTAGTTGCTTCTCGGCCACTGCATTTTCGAGCCTATGATTTATTAAGAGATAATAGCGGTGAAGTTCCAACTAATGATTATGCATATCGGGTCTTACATGATCTTGGATTCTTAGTGAACTATATGGCTAAAGAGGTTAGTAACCTTAAAGATATTCTGGAGTTTATTGATCTTTGGCAAGACAATAGACATGAGTTACCTTTTAATACTGATGGTTTGGTAATCAAACTCAATAACAGAGAACAATTTAATCAGCTAGGCGTAGTTGGCAAGGCCCCAAGAGGCGCCATTGCCTATAAATATGCTGCCGAACAGGCAACTACAAAATTACAAGACATTTTTATCTCAATTGGCCGAACCGGCGCAGCAACTCCCGTAGCGATACTTGAACCAGTCATTATTGCTGGTAGTCGTGTCCAGATGGCTACTCTTCATAATCAAAATGAAATAGAAAAAAAGGATATAAGAATTGGTGACACGGTTATTGTCCATAAAGCCGGTGATATTATCCCAGAGATAGTTGAACCTCTAATAAGTCTTAGAGATGGATCAGAAAAAAAGTTTAAGATGTACTCACTCTGTCCGGTATGTCATAGCAAATTAGTCAAAAAAGATAGCGATGAAGTAGTATGGCGTTGCCCTAATAAGAATTGTCCTTCCAGAACTTGGAAAGCAATCGAACATTTTGCTTCAAAACAAGCCTTAGATATTGAAGGCTTAGGTGAAAAAAACGTTATCGCCCTTATTGAAGCAAAATTAATTAACGATCCGGCTGACTTATTTAATATTAAACAGGCAGATCTTTTAAAATTAGATCGTTTTGCAACAGTTTCAGCTAAAAAATTAATCACTAATATTAAGGCTAAAAAAACACCTCAGCTCAGTCGTTTTATCTATGGTCTTGGTATCAGACACATAGGAGCACAAACTGCCGATGATTTAGCTAGACGCTTTGGTTCACTATCTAAGTTAGAACAAGTAACTTTTGAGCAACTAAATCAGGTCGAAGGTATAGGTAATATTGTTGCTGAATCTATAATCGAATGGTTTGCTAACCAGGATAATTTAAAATTATTAGATAAATTTAATAACTTTGGCGTTAAACCCATACAATCGCAAAGCCCTAAAAAGACGCTTTTAAATCTAAGTTTCGTTATCACTGGTAGCTTAACAACTATGACAAGAGAAGCAGTAGCAGATAAGATCCGTTCTTTAGGTGGTATCTTCCAGTCTTCAGTCAGTAAAGATACCGATTATTTGGTTGTCGGCAATAATGTTGGACACAATAAGCTGGAAAAAGCTAAACAACTTGGTGTTAAGCAAATTAGCGAGCAAGAGCTTTTTAATTTACTAAATACTGAAGGATAAAAAATCAAATAGAATATAATAAAATGACTTAAAATCTGTTATTATGTCGAGGAGTGTTTCTTAAATAATGCTTAAATTGGGGCATTGGCGCAGTTGGCTAGCGCGCCTCGATGGCATCGAGGAGGTCATCGGTTCAAATCCGATATGCTCCACCATAAATAATTTGGCGCTTTAGCTCAGTTGGTAGAGCAGAGGCCTGAAGAGCCTTGTGTCCCCAGTTCGAGTCTGGGAGGCGCCACCAAAAAAGTTTTCGAACGAACAATCACCCCAGTTAACATAGCAGAAGAGAAAGCCGGCTCTAATTATGCTACAGGGTCAACAAATCTCGGAGCAGTTACACTAGAAACTTCAGCTTAAGTGGTAGCAATAACTATACTGTTACGTGGAATAACTTAAGGTCTGGAATGCATGTTAACGCAACAAAAGCCGATTACATGAACGAAGGATGGAAGAATCAACCCTTGGCGGGTCATTTGAAAACCAAGGACAGTGCACTGCCTATGCCAACCATCATGATAGTAACGGTCAGGAGGGCAATCATGTATATGTAGACAAAAAGCTAGTTAAATAAAAATAAGTAATTAGGCATAAAAATAGCAAAGGTTGGGGCTATGTCGCATTTGGTATGAAATTTTGCGGCGCTTTGCTTTTAACAGAGGCTTTTGATACAATCTCAAGGTGTATTTACGCGAGTGTAGCTCAGTTGTTTAGAGCGCTTCCTTGCCAAGGAAGAGGTCGAGAGTTAGAGTCTCTTCACTCGCACCAGAATTTAGTCCATTCCAACCCAGGTATTTTCAAAGCAGTATACTTTCAAACATTTTGGTATGCGATGATGTTGCTTAAAAACTAGCTAAAGAATATAATAAGCATCATGAAAAACAATACGTCCGACCGAGAGTATCAGGTTGTCTTTCAGGAAGAAACTGAAGGTGGGTTTTCTGTGTGGGTGCCTGATTTACCTGGATGTGCCTCTCAAGGTGAAACGTTAGAGGAAGCACTCAGTAACATTAAAGAAGCCATTCAGCTTTACTTGGAAGACATCAAAGAATATGCCTCTGACTACGATTACAAGCAACAATTCGTAGTACCCGTAAGGCTTGTACATGCCTAGGCAACCCAAGGTTTCTGCCAGTCAACTAGTTAAAGCTTTTGAGAAAATGGGTTTTGTTAAGGTTAGCCAAAAAGGTAGCCATATCAAAATGAAAGCTAGAGATGGACGTACCGCAATCATCCCAAATCACAAACTCATTAAGCCGGGCACTCTAAAGAAGGGGATACTCAACCCTCTGGGCATATCCGTCGAAGAACTTATAGACAAATTGGGTTAGGCTTTAGGTTGAATATGACAAAAACTCAACAGAAAGACACTAAACCAAAATGTGGTTTATGTGGCAAAAGCAAAAAATTAATCAAAACAGATTGTTGTAATAACTGGATTTGCAATGATAATGACCAATATGTGTTGTTCTCATATGCTCGTAATAGTTGTTGGCGTAATCATGATAGATATACTGTCTGTAGCTTTCATCACCAAAATGAACATAAGGGTAAGTGGCTAGATTGTAAAAAATGTCTCAATAGCTTCGACACAGAAGATTATGTCGATATGGCTACTAATGAATATAACTTTGAAAAGTTAAAAAATCCCCCTAGCTTTGAACCAACTTTATGTGCCGAGTGCGGTAGAGTGATAGTTCGTGCCGAGGAAGGTTTCACGATGGTCCCCAAAAAAGGTTATGTTTGCGAAGACTGTTCGCCCATACCTTATTACTAAATTATTTCACCAGACAAATTGAAAACTTTAACTAAGTTTAACAACCCTGGGCTATTGATTTGGTCTAATACGCATCTTTTTAATACGTCAACTG
>JAJZHX010000029.1 GCA_021804315.1 bacterium | reverse complement strand
AAAAACAAAATGCATAAAGACCCAAATAAAATCCGTAACATTGTAATTATTGCCCACGTTGATCATGGTAAAACAACCCTGGTTGATGGCCTTTTAAAACAGTCTAATACTTTTAGGCAAAATCAGTCAGAAATGAATCAGACTTTAATTATGGATTCTGGTGATCAGGAAAGAGAACGTGGTATTACCATTACCGCTAAGATTACTTCAGTTAATTATGATGGATTTAGAATCAATATAATTGATACGCCTGGCCATGCAGACTTTAGCGGGGAGGTCGAAAGAACAATTAATATGGCCGATGGCTGTTTATTAGTAGTTGATGCTCTTGAAGGACCGATGCCCCAAACTCACTTTGTTTTAAGTAAGGCTATGGCTAATAATCTACCTGTCATAGTCATAATTAATAAGATTGATAAAAATGGTGCTAGAACTACTGAGATAAAAAATGAACTTGACGATCTGTTTCTTGAACTAGCAACTGACGAAAAACAACTACATTACCCAATTTATTACGCGGTGGCCAGAGAAGGTAAAGCTTGGCAGACTTTGCCAGAAGATTTTAACCAGCTAAGTGATCTATCGGTTATTTTTAAGGCAATTATTAAAGATATACCGCCACCCAAAGTAGATCTTAATAAGCCTTTTCAGATGTTAGTCAGTGCTTTAGCTTACGATAGCTATCAAGGTAAATATGCAATCGGCCGGATTAGTAGAGGCTCTATTAGTAATAATCAGCCAGTCATACTTTGTAAAAACGATGGCAGTCAGATAAAATCCCGAGTCGATAAGGTTTATATGAATCAGGGCTTAGTTAGGTTTGATGTTACTAAGGCAATTGCTGGCGATGTAGTTAGCCTTAGTGGAATTAGTGAAGTCGCGATTGGTGATACTATTGCTGATTATGAAAAACCAGAAGCCTTACCTAGTATAGATATTGAAAGCCCGACCCTTCAAATCTATCTTGGCCCAAACACCTCTCCTTTTAAAGGTCAAAGTGGTAAATTTTTAACTTCTCGGCAAATTGGTGAACGCCTATATAAAGAGCTGGAAACTAATGTTGCACTTAAAGTTGAGCCTAATGGCATTGGTTTTAGAGTTTCCGGTCGAGGAGAGTTACACTTAAGCGTTTTAATTGAAGCAATGCGCCGTGAAGGCTATGAATTTGAAGTCGGTCGACCGATGGTCATTACCAAAAAAGACAATAACCAGGAATTAGAGCCCATTGAAGAAGTAGTCATTGACGTGCCGATAGATTACGTTGGACAAGTGCAAACTGAGCTAGGCCAAAGACGTGCTGAATTACAAAAACAATTTCACTCTAGTAGTAAAAACTTAACCAATTTAGTTTACCTGTTACCGACTCGTAATCTTTTAGGTATTAGAAGTAATCTGATGACTCTAACTAAAGGCACAGCTTTAATTAACTCTCGCATAGTAGGCTTTAAACCGCTTGGCCAAGCTTTAAGTCAACTGCGAAATGGTGTTATTATTGCTTATGAAACAGGTGAAACAACAGCTTATTCCTTACAGAATGCTGAAGCCAGAGGACTATTATTTGTCAATCCAGCCGAAAAGGTTTATAAAGGTCAAATTGTCGGGATTACTAATCGCAGGGAAGACATCGAGGTCAATGTCTGTAAAGGTAAACATCTCACTAATATGCGTTCAAGTAGTAGCGACGGCGTGGTCCAGCTAAGTCCACCTAAGAAAATGTCCCTAGAAGAGTGTTTAGATTTTATTGAAAACGACGAATTACTGGAAGTAACACCTGAATCTCTAAGACTAAGAAAAAGCGAACTTGATTCAACCCTCAGAAAAAGACAAAACAAGTAGTATTATTTAAGTTTTCTTCTTTTACTTTTAAGCTCGTACCTTTCAGCCACTAGCTTCAGCTCTTTGCGCTCGCCTAGCCAAAAACTAAAAGCCATCAGTATTAAGATAATATAGGTCGGCCAAATAATCCAAAAGTAACTAGGCGTCTTTTTTATAAAGCCTAAATTACCATTAATTGGTGAATTACTGCCAGTTGTAAATTTACTTAAACCTATTGAAGTTGCCCCAACTGATTTAATAACCGAGTTAATTTGAAAAATAACCTTATGCCCCAGTGAATCAATAGTGCTAACAATAATTTTATAAATACCAGCTTTGCTATAATGGTGTTCGATATAAAAAATCGGATCACTCTTAAAATATAAATTTGAAGTTGTGCCATCGCCCCAATTAACTGTCACGATATAAGGCGGGGCTCCACCACTTAAATCCATTTTCCAGGTATAAAGTCCGCTAGTAGTAAATGTCTGATAAGCTGGGCTAGAGTTAAGTAGCAGTGTCCCTAAACCCGTAGGATTATATTGTGAGACAGTTTTCGGACTAGGTGAATTGGCGGCAGGAATAACTTGACCTAAAGGCAAACTTGGACTAGGCATATGTGTATTATATCTAAGGATAATAACCCTTGATGATGGTCCAGCTTGATTGGTAAGATTATAATCTTGAGCCATCAAGCGATTTAGCCCAATGCTTAGGTCGGTTTCAATTGTAAAAGAGTTATTTTGACAAACTGCGCTACCCGAGCTATAACCATTTCTGATTAAGACAATGTAAGAATTATTGGGACAACTACCACTTACGATAATCGGACTAGTCGTTTCAGATGAGTTATTAAGAGGGAAGCTAATCTTGGCCGGAGCAGTTAAGGCTGGAGCCGGAACGGTAGCAGTAACTACAAATGATTGAGCGCTAACTAAAATAGTTGATCCAACTAAAACAACACCTATACATAATAAAATAAAGACCGAAGCTGGACTGAGTAAAATCTTTTTATGAATTGGCCGGCGCTTTCTAATAGCCTGCTTATGGTTGACGAGTTGATTGCTTTTAGGTTTTTTGTTGGTTTTTGTCATGTTTTTTATTTTTTAAAGCAACTATTCTTCTCAAGCAATAGTAGCATACAACGCTTAATAGCAGAATAATCAGCAGATTAAGAGCCAAAAAGCTACGGTAATAGCCTCTAAAGACAGCCATAAAATTATTAACTCCAGCTGAAACTGCCGACTGCTTTTTAAAGCTGATTATATAAACCTGCCCATAGTTTTTAAATTTTAATAAACTACCTTCGGCTAATACCTTTTGACCTAAATAATTCGTCTCATTTTTGTAGACAATTAAGCCATTGGTTTTTAGGGACCCGAGAATCGGTTCACGGTCTTTAAGGTTAATAAGTGTTTGGGCTGGACTAGAATCTCGCTCTAAAAGGTTATAATTAGCATCAACTAAAATAGTCGAAAAAGTATTATCTGTCGATAAAAGATTTAATTGCTGGCTTAATAAGCTAAGAGAAATGTTAGCGACAATTGATCCAGTATATTGCCCGGAGCTATTATTAACTGGTACTACAAAACCAATGACTAAACGATTAGACAGGGATTTTAAGCCAGGCAATATTAGAATTCGATGTTCATTAATAGCTTTAAGTTCAATACGATTTGTAGGCACATTACTAAATGCAATATGCTTATCACTAGAAAGAGCAATTAATTGGTCAGCTGAATTATAGGCTAAAATAGAGTCAAAATCCTGATTAAAAGTTCTTTCTTGTTCAAAGATAGTATTGAGAGTTGAAGAATTATTACTAGCTAAAGCGCTAGTAACTGTTTGACTTGAAACCATGTTTTCAATTGTGCCAAGAGCATTACTGTAGAAGTTACTAATTGTTATTAGATTACTTTTTTGATAGGTGTTAAGTTGATTTTTATTAAGTATCACCTGACTTTGACTATAATTATTAAAAATTTGAGCTTTAAAATTATTTAAATTTAAAATAAAAAATACAATCGAGATAAAAATAGTTACAGCACTGAAAGCCATATATACCATGGTTTTAGTCAATTGGACTTTTTTTGTTTTGAACATCACTAACTCCATTATAACAAAGTGAATTAATTTTGTTCCGGAAGGTCCTCTTTTAAGTCATTTAAAAATAATTCTATAGTAAATACTTGCTTATTTAGATTGACTGCTTCAATTTTAATATTGTTAAAAAGTATTTAGCGTTCTAGTTTTAGGCATATATTTTAAGACTTAGACAATGACATGACCGGTAATCGACTCTATAATCCACCAATTAGTACCGTCTGACTGAACGGTTATAGCTTCATCAGTGGAACTGAGGCTAAAAGTTGAGGAACCATCGATACTCCCTCCGTTGGTAGCGACTGTTACGGTAGAAGCTCCAATATTTTTAATAACGTATACTCTGCCGGCTATGCCCGTGGCACTCGGTAGAGTAACTGTTAAACTACCATTACCTAAAATTGTCGAGTCCGACGCGGTAACTGTATAATTTGCCGTGACTGTTTTAATGGCGGTGGCAATAGGACCATTGACTTGTAGTAAACTATTTGCCCCTCTAAGTCCGACACCAACATTGCTGTTGTCAATCGATAATGCTATATCACTACTACTGTTACCAAAATTAAGTGATCCGTTAGTATTCATAAAATTCAAATCTCCAGCAATCGAACTTGAAAACCAATTGCCAGCAGCATAACTATAGCCTAGCCAAGCATCTACTCCAGCACCGCCACTGCCAATAGCTGAAGGCCCTGTAGTAGGTAAATTAAACCATGTTCCACCACTATATGAACTTATTGTTGCACCACCTGCAAATGTGACTGTAGAACTTAAACTTACCGCTCCGGAAACACTTAATGTCCCATTAAAGGTTTTATTACCGGCCAACGTTTGGGTTGTCGTGTTAATAAGTCCAGGCTCACTAGCACTGGCTGATTGAAGATAAAGTGTTGTTCCCGAGACACTTGCCCCGTTACTGTTAGCTGTGCCCCCGTCAAGAGTTCCGATACTCATGCAACTTCCAAACAGTAGATCAGCCGCAGTTGTTGTTCCTGTTTCCAAGCACTGATTTACACCAGGTGCAGTCGTCGGAAGAGTTAAGCTGTAACTTGCAGAAGGTTCACTAGAATTTAGGCTGATAGTGTTTGAGCCTCCTGAAGAATTAAAGGTTAAACTACCATTACTAGAAGAAGCCGTACCAAGGCTTAAACTGCCACTAATTGACGTATTATCTGGTATCGCCACATTAGTAAAGTTGCCATCAGGTCCACCGCCGACATCGAGAGTAGTTCCTTCGTTCACTAGAGCAGTATCAGCGGTCGTGGCGTTGCCTAAGTCTAAGCACATTTGGGAGAAGGAACCACAGGCTCCTGAAGTCAGAAATGCTCCCCAACCGCCTGTACCATTGTTATAGCCAAAATAAAGCGGTCGACTGCCATTAGTTTCACTGGTTTGAACTACTAAAGCCGGGGTATAACTATTTGGATAAGCTGGCGGAGCAGCTGTTTCTCCGTCACTAATAACCACTTGACCACTGGTATATGATGACGTTACTACATTTAATTCACTACTTGGAGTAGCGGTTCCGATACCAATATAGCCATTGATTGTGTTAGCATCAAATAAAGTACTTGCCGAACTATTTTGAATGGAGAAAGCTGTAGTTGAATTAGTACTACTTGCAAAGTTATTAGTGCCACTAAACGTCTGATTAGCACTAAGTTGACTAAAAGCCGATGAAGATAGCCCGCCTAGCTCACTAGAGTTAAAAGAATAAGGCGTAGCAGTCAGTAAGATGTAGGGTGTCATCTCACCGTTTCCCCCACAGTTGGCTGTAAAGCTAGTTGTGACTGTACAGCTAGAGGTATTACCGATTTGCATAGATAGATAAAGCGGATAAGAACTCCAATTAATAGGCGTATTAGTATAAGTTTCACACGATCCACCACTAAAAGCACAAACCGAGCCTAGATTAACTTGAAAAGTCCCGCCATTAAAGGTTACGCCTCCACCACTGCCTCCAACTAAATAATCTTCTGTCCACTCCAGTGTGCCACCACCTGTTGCTGTTCCTCCAGAGTAGATCTTAAACTCCATATTGTAGGTACCGTTAGGTATATTAACGCCAGCACTAGTATCAACCTTGCCTTCAAAACTCAGTTGTTGGTTGATACCACTAGTAGCGAATACTTTACTAGGAGAAAACCAAACAACAACCACACCTAAAATGGCTAACCAAAACAAAACTAAGGTTTTCCCTCTAACTTTACCCATAAAACTTTACCTTAGAAAGATAAGCTCTTTCTTAAGAGTTAATTATAGCAAAAAAACTAAGCGGTTTGCACCCTGGTTTTTAAAGATATTATTTAACCTTTATAACTTTTCGATCAGGCTTTTGGTTTTTAATAGGCTTAAGAGTCTTATCTGCAGGAGACTTCACAATAATTTTCCTGGCCTTAGGCCTTTTATCTAGCTGATTAGTGTCCGCTTGTTTACTCACTTGAGATTTTTTTTGAGCAGTTTTTCTTAATTTTTTGAAAATTAACCTTAAAGCAATGAGTACTAAAATAACCACAAAGAT
>JAJZHX010000028.1 GCA_021804315.1 bacterium | reverse complement strand
ATCTCGTTCTTCTTCTAGCGATTTTTCTCTAGTAATGTCCCTGAATAGGAGTACATAACCACTTTGGCCATTACTGCCATAGCTAAGTCTAACGGGTGCAATGCTAATATAAAGGTTTATTCGGCTATTGTCCTGATAAGTAAGCAGTAAATCACGATTGGTAGTCTGTACTTTAGTACTTAAAACTAAATCTATTATATCGACAGGCCGATTATCTTTATCGACTGGCTTAAAGACTTCGTTTAAGGGGGTGTTAAGTGATAAATTATTGATATCTAAAATATTTAGAGCAGCAGCGTTAAACTCAACGATTTTAGCAAATTCATCAACTGCAATAACCGCGTCAGCCATACTATTTATGAGAGTATTCAACCGCTGATGTTCGATAACAGCGTCATTGCCATTAATTTGCATACTTGCTTCGCTCATCATTATATTATGCCACAAATGTATTGTAACTTTGCAGTTCCTTCTTATGATTTTTATAGTTTTCGTCGTATTTACTTATTTCTTGCCAAAACAATGGACCATGTCTTAAAACTTTAGTATGAACAAGCTCGTGGGTTATCACATAGTCAATTAGATGCCAGGGTAACTGCATTAAATAAAGATTTAAGGTGATATTTTTATTTGAGTCACAACTACCCCAACGACTTTTTAGCTGTTTAATATTTAATTTTTCAAATGTTATTTGATGCATTTTAGATAATTCATTAATTCTTATTGTCAGTAAACTCTCTGCCTGATTTTTGAGAGCTTTGATAGCCACTGCATTAGCCTTAGCTTGGACTAAAGCGTCTTCTATAGTTAATGTAAACGGATATTTTATAACAATTGAATTTTGATTAAGACTATAAGTTAGTCTAGGCTTATCACTAACTTCAAAATAGATATGATGACATTTGCCAATCAGTTGGCCATTATAGATTAAGTCTTTTTTAAATTGATGCTTTTTAATCCAGTCCTGCCTTTTACGCGCAAAGTCAAGACCGATTGAATATGGCGCCCAGACCGGAATAGTTACTCTGGCTTGACCTGAGGTAGTTATGGCTAAACGAATATTTTTAGTTTGTCGTCTTTTGTAAATTTTTATTAGTTGGCCATTCTCTAATCTGAATGTTTTATTTGCCATAGCTTACTTAATAATTGGCTTTTAGATTATTGTCTAACAGATATGTTGCGCCTTGACATATCAACTCGGCCACCAACATTTGGTATTAAATTAATCATGCCGGGTTTTATAACTTTCTCATTAGCGTCGTTATCACTTAAAACAGACAAGCTTCTGAGTTTGGCAATGATGGCGCTTTGTTGCATGTTAAAGAGATGTTTACCACTAATAACTAAATAGCCTTCGCTAATTGAAGGATTTTGCATTTGGTTAACTATACTATCAAAAGTTGTACGATCCCAATTGCCTGCGTATTTGTCGTCAGCTTTTCGCCTATCCCTTTTAATATTCCGGTAGAAAGCCGTCTCTTCATCTAATTGAAACCAGATAACTAAAGGCGTGGCTCCATGCTTTCGAGCCATGTCTAATAATTTTCTTCTTTGACCGGATCTGACAACATTAGCGTCATAGACAACACTAACACCTGCGCTTAAAAATTCTTCACTCATATAATTAACTAGTTGAGTGACAATGGCATTTTCTTGCTTATCAAAATTTGGTTTCTCAAATAACTCACCCCTTATTCTGTCGGCTTGCAAATGAGCTGCTTGGACTACTTCAGAGAATTGTCTAGCAAAATAAGTTTTGCCAGAACCAGGATATCCATATAGTAATAGCAAAAAGGGTTTCTGAGGTTGAATCTTCGACATAGTTATACTATGTATAGCAGATTTATATTTTTTTGAAAAGAGTCTATACTATTTTAACTTAAGCAGGTGTAAATTTAGATGACAAAGCTTAATAGATAAAGTATCATAAAAATGCTTATTAAAGGGGTATAGTACAACGGCTAGTATAAGGGTCTCCAAAACCCTAGATCGTGGTTCGATTCCACGTACCCCTGCCAAATAAGTGACAACTTGACAACTTAAAACTATCTTGGCTAACGATTTAAGTATGAAAACAATGGCAACGGCAGATTTTAAAGCTAATTTCTCTTCAGTCGTCGATGAACTCAAACGAGGCAATAAAGTAGTCATATCGTACGGACGCAAAAAAGAACCTCTTGCTACTATTATTCCGCAAAGTCAACTTGATAAACCTGATTATTCTGTTCAGTTAGGTGACCTCGAGAAAAACGCCTGGACCTATAAGTTGAAGGACTTTGACATGTCCGCAGATGAGCTTTAGCTTGCATGAATTACTTACTCGATACTCAAAGCCTGCTTTGGTTAAGACTAAATCCTAAAAAACTTAAACCAGAACAGATCGAGGTATTAACATCTTCTGAAGAGGAAAAGTTTGTTAGTTCTATATCTCTTTGGGAGATAAGTTTAAAATTCTCTTTAGGAAAATTAGACTTAGGTGGCCATAAACCAGATGAATTTACTGGCAGTTTAACAAGTATTGGCCTGAAGCATATTACACCATCAGTTGATCAATGGTCTACTTATCACCTTTTGCCACCTGTGAAAAACCACAAAGACTTTTTTGATCGCATGATTATCTGGCAAGCTATGCAGAGTGGCGTAACTTTGCTTTCTAGTGACGCAAAGTTTGCAGACTATAAACCACACAGTCTTAAAGTAATTTAGCTAAGTTAGTATTGGATAGATTGAGTATTAAGTTTATTTTTAAGCAGTCTAATTGTCTCAAAGTTAATATCAAGTTGCAGGTTGATGACCGTGAACAGTCAGTCCTGCCAGATTCGATGTTGTTTTTTAATTATATGGTAGTCATAAATTAGATAGGTTGTTTAATAGACGTTATGCTAGTTCTTAAATTCATTAAGGTCCTCTTTTTATTAACCTATTCATTTTAGAGTCAATAACCTTTAGTGAATCATCCTAGTCTAATACGCCTCTTATAGTCCTAAAGATACTTTATAGTGGAAATTATGTGTAGATACTCAGCAAATTAATTTTCTGTCTTGCATTGTAACCTATTGCCTGATACAATTTCTAAGGATAGCTCTTGTATTAATTATAGAGATAATTTTATAATTAATTTGTAAACAAATATTTATAATTTAAAAAATAAGAGGGTGATGAAAGTATTAATGCTTGGTTGGGAATTGCCTCCCTATAATAGCGGTGGACTAGGTACGGCTTGCTACCATCTAACTAAAGCTCTCTCCAAAAATCAATCTGTAGACATCGAGTTCATACTACCCTATGAGGCAGATCATAAGATAGACTTTATGAAGGTAACTGCCGCTTCAAAACAAGATATTGATACGTTTTTATTATCTGGTAACGCTTACGACAGTACTTACTTCTACAACTTAGCCAAAAGCCAATCTAGCAATCTAAATGGTCTAAGCCTGAATGAACAAGTTAATCTTTATGAAGAAGCTGTTGCTTCGTTAGTCAAAGACAGCCAGTACGATATTGTACATGCCCATGACTGGCTAACATTTAGAGCAGCCCTAAGATTGAAAGCCCAGAAAAAATGGCCAATTATTCTACATGTTCATTCTATTGAGTCTGATCGAGCTGGTACTAAACACGGCAATCCCTTAGCGAGAGAAGTAGAAGCTATCAGTTTAATGATGGCTGATCGAGTTATTGCTGTTAGTGAGCATACTAAACGGAAAATCCATGAGGATTATAATATTCCTCTGGATAAGATAGAGGTAGTACATAACAGTATTGATATCAACGACATAGAACCGCTGGATTTAGATAATGCCTACAAATATATATCTTTTATGAAAAAGTTCGGTTATCGAGTGGTCGTCAATGTTGGTCGATTAACTATTCAAAAAGGTTTGCCTAATCTGCTGAATGCCGCTAAGAAGGTTATAGAAAAAGCGCCAAAAACCATCTTTTTAATTGTTGGCAGTGGCGAACAGTATTTTGAACTGATTGAGCAAGCTACAAGTTTAAACATTGGTGCTAACGTTTTATTCGCTGATTTTCAAAGAGGCAAGAATTGGCGTGATGCATTTTCAATTGGCGATTTGTTTGTTATGCCATCTGTTTCTGAGCCATTCGGCATAACACCTTTAGAGTCAGTTGCTTATGGTACACCCGCTATGGTCAGTAAACAATCGGGGGTTAGTGAAGTTTTAAATAATTGTCTGAAAGTAGATTTTTGGGATATCGATGAAATGGCCAATCAGATCACCTCTGTGATGCTCAGTGATCCATTAAGAGACAGCCTGCTTATTAACGCTAGTTCAGAAGTAGAAAAGTTCTCTTGGGATAATGCCAGTAACAAATTGCTGAATATTTACTCAAAACATACTAGCGAGGCGATGGCATGAATAAAAAAGCAATTGTTTTATACTTACACGTCCATCAGCCATATCGTATTCGGCATTATACGGTTTTTGATAGTGCAGTTTATCATAATTACTTTGATGCCAGTTATGAATCAGATACTTCTAATGAGCGAATTTTAAAAAAGGTAGCTGAAAAGTCTTATCTGCCAACTAATGCTAAATTACTTGAACTGCTTAATAATCATCAGGAGTTTAAACTGAGCCTAAGCATTACAGGCACAGTTTTAGAGCAACTGGAGATGTGGGCACCTGAAGCACTTGAATCATTTAAGGCTTTGGCTAGCTCAGGGAGAGTCGAGATTGTTGGCGAAACCTATCATCATAGTCTTGCCTTCTTTTATTCAAAAGCCGAATTTGCAAGACAAGTGGATATGCATAAACAAAAAATTTATGATATATTCGGCCAAACTCCAGCGGTTTTTCGCAATACAGAGTTAGCATATAATAATGAGCTGGCTAAATGGGCTGATGACAATGGCTACAAAGGAATATTAGCGGAAGGCTGGGATCCAATTTTAGGTTGGAGAAGTCCTAATTATGTTTACTCACCAATTAATACTAATAACCTTAAATTGTTGATGAAAAATTACAAATTGTCAGATGATATTGCATTTAGATTTGCTAATCATGACTGGACTGAGTATCCTCTAACAGCCGACAAATTTAGCCATTGGTTGAGTGAAGATCAAGACGCCACTAACTTCAATTTGTTTATGGACTACGAGACATTTGGTGAGCATCAATGGAGTGAGTCGGGAATTTTTGACTTCCTTGATCACTTACCAAAAGAATGGCTAAAGACTGAGGGGCACTGCTTTAATACAGTATCTGAAGTCATCGATAACTTTACGCCTGTTGATCAAATAGATACCCCTTATACTGTTACCTGGGCTGATACCGAAAGAGACTTATCGGCTTGGTTAGGTAATCCTATGCAAGCAAGTACAATTACTGATTTATACTCTTTAGAAAGTCAAATTATTGAGACCAATGATTGGTCGTTAATTGAAGATTGGCGCCGATTACAGACCTCAGACCATTTTTATTATATGTGTACTAAATGGTTTAATGACGGCGATATCCACGCTTATTTTAGTCCATATAAAAGTCCCTATGAAGCCTACATGAACTTTGCCAATGCTTTTAGGGATATTCGTTATCGATTAATGGAAAAGGGTGTCAATTTGTAACTAATAAAAAAAGGAGTGGGCAATGGGTAGACCGGTAGTACTTAGTAATAATCAACTATTTGTAGGACTTGACGAGAGTGGGCTTGTGCATGATTTTTACTATCCTTATGTTGGATTAGAGAATTTAACAAATGCCCGTAGCACTCAACACAAGATAGGAGTCTGGGCGGAGGGACAATTTAGTTGGACTGACGATGGCTCTTGGGAAATTACAACTGATTTTGAAACAGAAGCATTAATTAGTCGTATAGCTATGCACTCTAATAAATTACAAGTTAGCTTAAATTTTCAGGACTATATAGATATAGAAACTAACTCGTTAATTAGACGTATTACTGTTACTAATATGGCTGAGCATGAGCGTAATATACGATTGTTTATGCATCAAATTTTTCAAATATCTAGAGCTGGTAGAGCCGATACAGCTATTTACGTACCTGAGCTAAATTATGTCCTAGATTATAAGGGAAGATATTGTCTGGCTATAGGTGGTAAATTTGAAGACGGCGAGCAATTTGATCAGTACGCTGTGGGTAATTATGGTATTGAAGGTAAAGCCGGAACTTTCTTGGACGCAGAGGATGGAGAATTATCTGGTAATGCTGTCGAGCATGGTGGTGTGGATAGTGTCATTAGATTCAATAAGCATGTCCGGGCTGGTAGTTCAACCTGTATTGATTACTGGATTATAGCAGCAAGCAGTCAAAACGATGCCCAGGCTGTCCATGTCCAGTTTAATGGCCAGAATATGGAACAGCGAATGGCAGACGTTAGAGAATATTGGCATAAATGGTTAATTCAAGCTAATTCTAAAGCACCATCTTTTAATAAAGAAGAATTAGAGAAGAGTTTACTGGTTATAAAAGCTCACTGTGATGCCAGAGGTTCAGTATTGGCTAGTGGCGACTCAAGTATCTTTAACTATGGTAGAGACTACTACTGCTATTGCTGGCCAAGAGACGCTGCTTATGCTCTTTGGCCGATGATTCGTTTAGGGCATTTTGCTGAAGCAATTAATTTTTTTGAATTTGCCAGAGACACAATGCATAAAGATGGCTATCTTATGCACAAATATCAGCCGGATAGAGCTATAGGCAGTACTTGGCATCCACTAGTTCATGGCCGGAATAAAGAATTAGCTATTCAAGAAGATGAAACAGCAAGTGTAATTTTTATGATTGGTGAGTATTATGAAGTCAGTAAAGATATTAATTTCCTGGAAAACATTTACCACACTTTTATAGTTCCCTGCTCTAACTTCATGACCAATTTTATTGATGAACAAACTGGTAGATCGG
>JAJZHX010000027.1 GCA_021804315.1 bacterium | reverse complement strand
TCCGATCCATCCTGGCAATCTGTCTAATTGGCCACTCAGGCGCAACCGGTTGGAGAGCCTGATCAAGTTTGTCGGCCTGTTTTGAAATGCCTAGGACTAAGCGCTCGACAAAAGCTGTATCATTAATGGTGCTTTCATAACGCTTAAGATTGCGATTAAGAGCTTCTTTTAAGTCAAACTTTTGATCACCAGCTTCAAGCCTAAACTCTTCTTCGTAAAGAGTTTGCAGAGCGATAATTCGACCAAGATGACGATTACTTGCCATATATTTTACCTTTATTTAAGGATGCTGTTGGTTTTAAAGAACTTTAGATGACTCTCTTTTAGTTGTTTTAACTTTGACAGGTGAAGAAGCATTAACTTTTCTGGCAAGCTTTAAACCTAAATGGCTTCTTCTCGTGCCGGATTTTCTTGGGCTAGTTCTTTTCTTGGGTTTTCCCATAAAAATTAATTTTTCCTTACTCTTAACCTTACATACATTCTAAGCTATTATCTTGTTTTGCTCAAGCGATTATTTTTTTATTTTAACCTAAAATCGGCTGGCGATAAGGTATAGTTGATACCTCCGCTCGGTCTAACTCTAGTGAAAAGCTAGCCAAACCTGAATCATTCAGTTGATCTACAATATCTTGTGCGACTGAACGGTGATCAGTCAAAAACAGACTAATATGAGGGACCCTTGGAACTTGAGGTATGCCAACGCTAGCTTTTAATGCTGTTGTTTCTCTTTGAATTTGTTGCTGGGCTAGAGTATCTAATAACAAGCCGACATGCCTCAGGCCAGATTTATCATCTGTTCTGCCAAGAATTATTGCTTTTTGAGCATGAGCTACTATAGTTGACGGGAATTCTTCACAAACAGCTTTTAAGCTTTGGGCTGTTTCTGTTAAATCTGTATTGAAAGAGCTTAAAAATTGTCTGCCTTCTCTAGGATTTATTAACGAAGTTTTAGGTAATTTATGTCTTTTAGCATCTGGGTAAAACTCTTCAATCTGGGCTAATCGGCTATTGATCTCATCTTCTGGAGTATATTTAACGCTTCGACTGACTATCAGAGCTCCTAATTCTTGCCCTTGATGTCTTGTAAAATAATGATTGGCATTTACCCAGCCCATTGCTCGCCGTTCAGATGAGGTTAGATGTCTGCTTGATGACCTTTCGCTACCTAAACGTGCTGGAGACTTAATCAATTTGCCCATAATAATAACTTAATTTACTATTAATAAATTCTTTAATCAATACTTAAACCACAAAATTAACTAGTTTATCTGGCAAATAGATAGTTTTTTTAATGTCTTTTTTGGCTAAATACTCTTTAATTTTGTTGTCTTTTTTGGCCAAACCAATAACTAAACTCTCTGTTTCGCCGGGTTTAACCTTAAGAGTAGCTCGCACTTTACCATTAACCTGAATGACTATCGTAACAGTTTTATCAACTAGATAGCTTTTGTCCACTTCGGGCCAGGAGTCTTTATGAACTGAAGTAGTATGGCCAAGTTGATGCCATAATTCTTCACTAATATGCGGGGCAAACGGCGCTAGACAAACAATAAGATTTTCGAAAGCCGTTTGCCAAACTTGGCCTTGATTAAATTCTTGATCTTTAAAGCGATAAAGATCATTTAAATAAGCCATCATGGTAGCAATCGCCGTATTATACTGGTTTAAATTTAGGTCTTTACTGACTTTGTCAACCATTAAGTTAGTAGCGTGCAAAATATCGTAGCGTAATTTTTTATCAGTCAACTGGTGCTTGTCTTGTTCTAAATATGCTTGAATTAAAGTCCAAACTCTGTTTAGGAAACGATAAACTCCAGGTACTCCTTTAGGGTCCCAACGCACCGACAGTTCTAGCGGAGCAGCAAACATTAAATATGTTCTAAGCGCATCAGCCCCATAGCCTTGGTTAATTATTTCCAGCGGATCAATACCATTGCCTTTACTTTTTGAAAACATTGATCCGTCAGATGAAGTTACTTTACCGTTATAGAGCATTTGTTTAAATGGTTCTGGATGATTAATTTGGCCAAGTTTATTAAAAAAGCGGGTAATGAAGCGAGCATAAAGTAGATGAGCAGTAGCATGATCGGCACCGTTGTAGAAATCAATTGGTAACCATTTATTAACTAAGTCAGTATCAAAGATCTTGACCTGATTATGCGGATCGATGTAGCGTAGCATATACCAACTACTACAAATATAGGTATCCAGCGTATCGGTTTCACGCTCAGCTGGCCCACCACATTTAGGACAACTAACTTTTAACCAATCTTTAGCTCTAGCTAGCGCAGAATGGCCGTCACCACTCGGAGCAAAATCTTCAAGCTCCGGGATAATAACTGGCAGGTCGGCATCTGGCACTAAGACCGTACCACACTTTTGACAATAAATGATTGGGATAGGTGCCCCCCAGTATCTTTGTCGACTAACGCTCCAATCTTTCATTCGGTAGTTAATCTTTTCCCTAGCCCAGCCTTGTTTAGATAACTGCCTGATAATCTGTTCTCTTGCCTGATCAGAAGTTAAATCATCAAACTCAGCTGAATTAATCATTAAACCTTCGCCTGAGTAACAGCTAGTGGAGTTTAAGTATTGCTCAAAGGCTTTAACGTGACTATCCCAAGCTAATTTGTTTAAAACTTCATCTTTATTAAACCAATGTAGAGTATGCTTGCCCGTATTAGACTCATTGTCTATTTGTTGATCTGACGCTAGAATAACTTCAAAAAATTGACCTAAGGTACGCTGATTTCTATTTTTAGTTGCTCTATAGCCATAAAAGATGGTTTGCTGAGCAACCGGTTTAAGGCTTTTTATATCATGATAGCCGGTTTCTTCAATGACCTCTCGTCTAATAGCTGCTCGATTATCTAAATCAGTTGATTCAACGCCACCACCGCAAAAATGGTAACCGTCTAGGTCTTTAATGAGTAAATACTGGCCTTTTTGATTCCTGACAATCGCGTCGACAACTTGTCGATTGACAGTTGCTATGTCTTCCTTAGGATTACCCAAAAAGTACTGGGCAACGACTTGTCTAATAGGTAGCTTATATTTTTTAGCAAACTGATAATCTCTTTCATCATGAGCTGGTACAGCCATAATAGCCCCGCTACCATAGTTTAAGAGCACATAATCGGCAATATAAACTGGTATTGCTTCGCCGTTAATTGGATTAACCGCGTAAGATCCTAGAAAGACGCCTGTTTTTTCTTTGGCTGTTTGGCGTTCTAGCTCACTTTTAGTGGCCACTTGCTTTAAATAGTTGTTAACTTTAGTTTTTTGATTCTTAGTTGTTAAATCTTTAACTAAACCATGTTCAGGCGCTAAGACTAAGAAAGTGGCGCCAAAAATCGTGTCGGCACGAGTAGTAAAAACCGTTATTTTATGCTTTGAATTAGCAACTTGAAAATCTATTTCAGCTCCTTGACTTTTACCAATCCAGTTTTTCTGGGCAAGTTTTACACTTTCTGTCCAATCAAGATCATCAATAGCTTCAAGTAATTCTTCAGCGTATTCTGTAATCTTGAAAAACCATTGTTTTATCTCTTTTTTTTCAACTAACGGATCATTCGGTCCGTCGTGACGCCAACATTTACCGTCAATGACTTGCTCGTTAGCTAGCACGGTATTGTCTATCGAGCACCACCATTGCAGACGACTAGCCTGATAGGCCAGACCGTGTTTATACATTTGACTAAAGATCGACTGTGTCCAGCGATAATACTCAGGCAGGTGAGTAGCAATTTCTTTCTGCCAATCATTACTCCAGCCCATAGCTTTATACTGTTTATGGTAACCAGGTATAATTTCCGCCATACTTTGTTGAGGACTAACGCCAGATTTTATAGCAAAGTTTTCAGCCGGTAGACCAAAAGCATCCCAACCAACTGGATGATAACTTTCATAACCTTGTTGTCTTTTAAAGCGAGCCTTAACGTCAGATATGGTGTAATTCATTGCGTGACCGATATGTATACCGCTACCGCTTGGATAGTTAAACATACTCATAGCAATATACTTCGGTTTATTGCTATTAAGATTAGTTGTATATGTGCCTTCTGATTCCCAGACTGCCTGCCATTTTGGCTCAATATCTCTTGGACTATATCTTCTGGTCATGATTAATATCCTATCAACTGTTGGGTTGTTTTGTCACGTTAATTTAAGTTAGTATGGTTAAGATGATTAAAGTCTTAATTATTACCGGTGGCAATTCAGCCGAGCGAGCAGTAAGTTTAAAGTCCACTCAAGCTGTAGCTTTAAACCTAAAAAAAGCTGGTTTTTTAGTAACAATTATTGACGCCCTTAAACCATTTAATAATTATCTATCAGAAATTAGACAATGCGATGTAGTTTTTCCGCTGATTCATGGTAAGGGTGGCGAAGACGGCAAACTACAAAAATTTTTAGAAAATTTAAATGTAAAATTTATAGGTTCAGATTCGCTATCTTCTAGACTTTGTTTTAATAAAGATGCCTATCTTAAACTGCTAAACAAGCACGACTTTTTGATTCCGCCAACAGAATTGGTCACCTTTGATGAGTTCCAACAATCTCAGTTAATTTTAAAACCATTTGTTGTAAAACCAATCAACGAAGGTTCAAGCGTAGATACTGTAATTGTTAAGCATCTAGATCAAGACTACTTAAAAGAGGTTAAACCGGTTTTTTTAAAACACAAACATTTACTACTTGAAAGCTTTATTGATGGACAAGAAATAACCGTAGCTTGTTTTAACGAGCAAGCCCTACCAGTTATAGAAATTATTCCGCCACCTAGTGAAAGTTTTGATTACAAAAATAAATATAACGGCAAAACTAAAGAACTATGTCCTCCAAAAAACATATCAATGACTTTGCAAGATCAAGCAAAAGATTTAGCCCAAAGAATTCACCAACTTTGTAATTGTCGAGACATTTCAAGAACTGACATGATAATTCAAGGCGAACAAATTTATGTACTTGAAACTAATACTATACCTGGTCTGAGTAATCAAAGCCTGCTACCTAAAGCAGTTATTAGCTACGGGCTTAGCTTGCCTGATTTTTATAGCCAATTAGTTAATAATGCCCTAAAACGTTAAACAAGACTTAATTTAAACTGTTTTTGTTTAATTTTTAGCCAATAAGCTGATTGACGGACTAGTTTTATAGAATCAGAAGGATTAAAAAGCAGTGGTTTTAAGGCTTCTTCACAAAAAACATGATTCTGGGAACCTTTAACTAAAACTATCGTATCTTTATTAACTAAGTCCTTAACTAAGTTACCGGCTTCGATTGGATTAAGAAAACTTTTAACCTGACAGCCTTTGGCTAAGGCTACTGGAGCAAGATAATCTTTGGCTTCTAGGCCGACAGTTACTAATAACTGGAGTTTATTTGGATCACAGTAAGCGCCAATTTGTTGATGAGTAGCTTGGCTAAAACTACCCAGTTCATTCATGCTTCCTAAAATTGCTATTTTTTTGGGCTTTTGCTTATAACTATAAAGTACGTCAAGCGCAGACTTGGTTGAGCTAGGACTAGCGTTATAGGTGTCATCGATTAGTAAACTGCCTTTTATGCCTTCAAGTAGTTGCATACGCCCCGGAATGGGTTCTAGATTTTCAAGCGCTTTCAATACCTCTCGGCTAGCATGACCAAGAATATGGTTAACGGAAGTAGCTGCTAAGGATATAACTGCTCCTTGTTCGCCAATTAATTTTGGTTTAAATGTCAGAGTTTTATCTTCAACTCTAAATTTTACTAGAAGCTGATCATCATTCCTTGTATAACTATAATCTGCAGTCGGTGAACTACCATATGTTAAAACTTCTAGATTAGTTAAATATTTCGGATTTAGGTTATTAAGATTCACTAGAGTTTGCTCCGAGAAAGAGACTGGTACTAATTCTTCACTAGCCACATTATCCAGAGATTTAAAATAGACCATATGTTCTTCGGCAATTGCTGTTAAAACGTATAATCTTGGTTTTAAGTAAGCAAAATCTTTTAGTTGTCCTGGCCCATCGGTGCCTATTTCTAAGACAGCATAGTTATACTGATAGACTTTTCTAATAGTTTTTTCGTTATTTAAGACTATCCAAAACCACTTAAAGATATTAAAAATATTTGGTTCAGTTTGCGCAAATAACACTAAAGGCACTGTCAATCTATCGTTATAGTTACCCTCCTGATAAATAACTTTTGTCCAGGCTGACATCGACTTAGCAATCGCTAATTTAGTAGATGTTTTGCCTATGCTACCACCAACAGCAATAATGCTTAGCTGATTCTTAGCAATAAGGCGTTTAGCCTGCCATTCTAAAATTTGACAGATAAAATTTTTGCCTATTTTTTTTATATTCATTTGAATAATAAAGCGAGTTTTAATTAAGCCTGATTACTTAATATGCCGTAGTTAAACCACTCTCTTAATAAAAGCCCTAGGGCAATTAGATAAGGCCAAGTTAAAGGATAAATAACAATTATTGCTAAACCAAAGAAAATGCCACCTGTAATTTGTTTGTCAATGCCTAAGATTAAAACAATAATTCCGATAATTATCTGTAAAAGTATGCCTAAACTTAAAAACAATAAAGCTAGGGTCTTTTTAAAACTTTTTTTAGATTTTGGGTGTTTAATAAGCGAGAAATTCTTAGTTTTGTGAACCTGCTTTAAGTAGGCGCTTGGCTTATAATTACTCAATCTAGCCAAAGCGAACAATGCATTAGGGTAGTTATAGCTATATAAACTGATTAAATTTTTCAACATAACGACAATTTAATAAGCTTATTGTACCCTAAAGATTATTAAATTTAAAAGAATAAATATTAAAGAACTTTTCGCATTAGATAGTAAGTAAAGGTTACCGTAAGAGCTAATGGTTAGGGTTACCTAGTAATGGTATCCTAGCTCTCGCTGTGTCCTTTCTAACTTAGTTGTTAATAT
>JAJZHX010000026.1 GCA_021804315.1 bacterium | reverse complement strand
CGTGAAACCCTTTAGGTCAGTCTTTAAGCAGGTTTTTCCCTTAGCAGAGCTAACCACATTATTGAAGAGCTCAACAATCTTAGACTCTTGCTCTATAGTATCCCTTGCCTCCGCTATAGCTGCCTGCTTTTCTGCTTCTTGCTGTCTTACTATCTCCGCCCATTCTGCTTGTGATTGCTCAGGTTGACTAGAGGCGGGGGATGCTTCCCCAGTTTTTAATAATTATGCACGTTTTCTATGAATTACATCAGCTACACTATTTTCATAAGCGCTGTCATACACAAAACTCGAGGCTATTATTATCTTTTCTAACGCATCATTTTCGCCAGAAGCTCTATCAAGGAAATCCTTGAACGGCTCTTCTGGCTGGCCAGCCTCAGAACGAGCCTTATTACTACGCTGCCAATAAATAATTGATTCCGAAGTTGATTCGGCTGCAATCATCCTGCTCCTAAACATTTTTTGCTCTGCGGGCCCGCTAGCCCCAAGCATTTGTCTTCTATATTTTTCTGCAAGGCCGTCCATTGCATCAGTAATATCATCAGGGCTTGCTTGATAAACATCTTGAGGCGTTACTTCAAGTGGGTCTTGTGGCGCTGGAGCATAAGAACTCGTAGTATTGGTTTGATTCGGTAGTTGTTCAGGCAAATTTTTATTTTGTTCTACTATTTTGATATTAGCATAAACTTGATAATAAGTCAATGTAATGATAATTGGTACGCGTGATAGGATTTGAACCTACGACCTTTGGCTCCGCAAGCCAACGCTCTATCCAGCTGAGCTACACGCGCTTATAAGTTAAAACAGAGGTAATAATATCAGAAGAGTAACGATGAAGCTATCATATCGTATTAGCTATATTTTCTCAAAAAGATTGACCTTGATAAAATACATACAGAGTTACAAGGAGAGATGCAAGAGTGGTTGAATTGGCTCGTCTCGAAAACGAGTGTACGTATCAAATACGTACCGTGGGTTCAAATCCCACTCTCTCCGCCATTTCACTGCCGTTAATTTAAGCTTTTAAATTAGTACTTTTAGTACCCACTACTATACTTGTTAGTAAAAAGTGGTACTGTTTTATGAAAAAAATAATTACTACTAAATCGTAGTTAAGATTTGCTTGGCAACCTTTGATGGGCTATTAGGGCCTTGAGCTGAAGATAATCAGTCCTTGGAATACCCATCACTTCGTATAAGTCAAAAGAAATTTCAACCTCTTTTAACTGCTTAGATGAGTCTATAATTATTGTCTCCTTTCTATTACCAGCTTGCCACTTACCTTTTTAATGGCACCACGATTACTCAGGTGCTTTTCTGCAATAACTTGGTGCTTGTGACCAGTACGCATATCATCACTAAATTCTGTGCCAAGAACTTCGGTGTATTTTATGTAATCTTCATTGTTTGATTTGATAGCAGTTTGTAACTCTGCCGTTAGTTCGGTATGGTCGCCACGATGAAACGAAGCAAAGTTCTCAAGACGCACCCTATTGTCGTCGTATAATAGAATACCTGCTGGCTTATGGGGGCTACGAGCCATTACTTTTCGCCACATTTCAGTATCTTTACGAGGAGCCACGAAATACATGCTCTCTACAGGAACCCTTATGTTACCCGTAGCCTTCTCGGCCTTATCAAGGATGGTTTCATATTCTTCCCAATCCTGTCGGCTAGAACCTATACACCCCACACTCTCAACCCGCACTAAAGCCGAGTAACTTGTAGGCGAAGAAGGTGTGTTTAAGCATATTATTGAGACCCAGATCGGTCCGCTTGTCTGGTAAATAGCCAAGGTTTGGGTCGTATCCTCAGCTAAAAATGTGCTACAATCATAATTACATTAACATTCATAGTAAGCAGGAGCTATAGCAATGAGCAAGAAACCTTTGGTAATAATATTAGTAGTGCTAGTTATTTTATTTTTGGCGCTCACAGTCTACTATTGGGTTACTCCAGCAGATAAAGTCCCAGACATTATTGCAGGTACTTTTTCTGGCTATCATCCTGGCGATAAAGCTGTTAATTTTAAACACGGTCTATTGACAGCGATTCTTGCAATTGGTTGCGGGATACTTGCTTGGTTTAAGTCTGGCAGTAAATCATCAGCTAAATAATTTTAACTAGCTATTTAATCATCAGATAAAGTGACACCAAGATGCCCGCAATTATACAATAAACAGCAAACGGATAAAGTGTTTTGGTTTGAAAGTACTTAACTAAAAATTTAACCGACAGGTAAGCTGCAATACCAGCACCAATTGAGCCGATTATAGCTGCCAGCCTCATTGACGACATTGAAGAGGTAAATAACTGAGGTATTTTTAGCAGTGCCGCTGCTCCAATAATAGGCGTTGCGAGAAGAAAGCTAAAGCGAGCAGCGTCTTCATTGTTGAGTCCGTAAAATATTCCTCCTGCCATAGATGCTCCTGAACGAGAGATCCCTGGTATTAAAGCAAATGATTGAATGACTCCCACGCCAACAGAATTTGACCAGCTTAAAGTTTTAGCTAATCTTTTATCACTTTGACTGTCTATAGAATGCTTATTCTTGTTACGTTTATGCAGTCTTTCCGCCATGAAAAGAACCACGCCATTTATGATCAAAAAAAATGCAGCCACTCTGGCTGAAGCAAACAGCTTGGTCAACTCTTTTTGTAGTAGCAAGCCCAAAATGCCTGCAGGCACAGTCCCTACTACTAATAGCCAACCCAACTTAGCATAGGTATCATCTCTATCGATGCCACGAGCTTTTAATGATCTAATCAGACCTTGGACTATTTTGACCCAATCTCCCCAGAAGAATAAAAGTAGGGCGATAGCTGTAGCCAAATGCGTTGCAACTAAGAATGTTAGATAGTTTGAAGCGTTCTGGTTAATATGCCAACCCAGGACTACTGGGAGAATGACACTATGCCCCAAGCTAGAAATAGGGAACAGCTCTGTTAGTCCCTGAACTAAACCAATTATTACTGCCTGAATTACACTAATCATTGACGATATTATAACTTAAATGAATAAACTAGACATGTAAAATATCTCAATATCTTTGCAATATAAAAAAGTGACTGTCCTAGACTATTAAGAACTTACTAAATCTTAAACCAGGTCTATGACATTGCAGGTACTTTAGTAGATTATCTTAACAGATCATTAGGACTAGCTATGTTAGCCTAAATAGGCTGAATAATAAGCTACTAATAGGTTTACACCTAGCTTGTCACGCAGTGGACACTAGCTTCAACTTCTGAGTTTTATATCTAACAAGGCACAGTACCATTCTTAAAACTGGTCTGAGGGCTGATAGCTATTATCAATCAACTGACTTTTAAGCAGGTATTGGTTAAACATAAGGTCTCATTAAGTTCCAGGCCGACACGTTCGGCTATTAGAAGGATTTATCTATTGAATTAATCTTCTTCTATTGATTGGTTGAGGTTTTAGATCAGGAGCAGTCGGCTGTATTTCAATCTTTTTTGAAGGCGTATAATTTTTATCAAAAGATAAATCGGGCTTATTCTCCTCTGCTCTAACGGTTGGTAAATTTCTACCGTTTATTTTAGATTGTTTTGGTTTTCTTAACGGAATTTTTAAATGAGCAACAATTAACAAAACCAAGGCAATAATTAGATAAGCTAACCCTATTTCTAAGTTAATTTTACTAATAAATGTAATAATTTTTTGCAATAAGTTATCGATTGGACTAATAAAGAACGGCAAACTAGACAGTTTTGCAACCCTAGACTTAATCGTTCCATCTATACTTTTAGCTAAAATAGACAAAATTATTAGCAGTAAACCTGAAATAAGCAGACTAACAAAAAGTCGCCTAAGAATTTTGGCCTTATCTCTAGTTATTAAAGATAATAGAAATAGACTTATTAAAACGAAAAATAGAGAAATAAATGGCATGAACTTGAGTAACCTATATAATATATGGCCGTTCAATACTTCATAGTAGGGGTGTCCATTAATATTTATGCTCTGAGAGCTTAAATTAGGCCCCTTAAACACAAGTTTAATTGAATTGACACTACTTGTTACCTGACTTTCAATAGCACTGTCGGTAATCAGAATACTGCGACAAGGAATGGTTAGAGGGTTAGAACCACTACTTCTTAGCTGTAAAAGTTGGTTGGTGGTGCAGACTGGGAGGGTACTATACCGATTAACGGCGTTATTACTAATATTAATTGCTAAATTTTGCTTTAAGGTAGTCAGGCTTATATTAAATTCTGGACTATTGGCCTTGCCCTCAAACCAAGTGTAGTTGCTATTAATAACATTTTTAATATTTTTATCGAATTGGTTTTTAGTATAAGCATTCCTAAGATCATTGCTAACGAGATTAATTTGCTTGGAAGTTGTAAAATTTAAGTCATTTGAAACTGTTTTGCTGGCTTGATTAATAATTGAACTATAAAAGCCACTACTTTCAGACCAGTTAACTAAACGATTTGGTTTTAGAAAGGCTAAATTAAAACTAAGGAATATAGCTAAAAATAAAAGACTGAATATTAAAATAAGCGAGAGGACAGTTTTTGCTATTTTTTTCCACAAAAAAATCATTATGAATTTATTATAGTCCCTTTTTAGTTATAATAATCCTAATGAAAGACAGTATCTTTACTAAAATTATAAAAGGCGAAATTCTTTGCTATAAAGTTTATGAAGATCAACACAGCATAGCCTTCTTAGATATTAATCCTGTTCAACCAGGACATACTCTGGTAGTTTGTAAACAACAAGTTGAATTTTGGTGGGATCTAGAAGACCAACAATATTTAAATTTGATGCAGACGGTCAAAAAAGTTGGCAAGCGATTAAAACTAATTACCCAAAAACCATATGTAGGAATAAAAGTCATAGGAGTAGATGTGCCCCATGTTCACTATCATCTAATACCCTTCTCATCAGTAGATGAGTTTAATGCACCGCCTTCTCAGTCTGATGCCAACCAGCTGGCAAATTGGGCAAAAAAACTTTATTTTTAAGCTAATATAAATATATGAATTTTCTTTATGCTTTATTTTTTAGCGCAGGGGTTACTGCCCTTGCCTATAATAAACTTGCTAGAAGGGTGGGTTACACGAATGGTAAAAATGTTTTTTACTTACTAAGCGCTATCTTTATTTTTATGTTTATTATATTTTTTATACTAATTAGCACAGTAGTTCATAAATAGCCGTTTAATGCTATTTTACAATAGGCAAAATGCCAATAAGCTGATAATATAAGGCTATGGATGAGAGGGGGTTGGGCAAACGTTTACAGCAAGCACGAGTTGAAGCCGGTTTAACGCAACAACAGTTATGTGCTAGAGCAAACCTAAGCTTTTCAACACTAACCAAAATTGAAAGAGGAGCAATTAAAGCTCCATCTATTTTTACTATTGAAGCTATTGCTAGCGCTTTAGATCTAAGCTTAGACGTGTTAGTAGGACATACATCTGCAAGTTCTATTCGAGATTTAAAAACAACTAAAACTGGTGTAGAATTTGTTTACTTTGACGTTAATGGTTGTTTAGTTTATTTTTATCAACGAGCTTTTGATAAACTGGCTTTAATTAGCGGAGCTCATATTGAATCTGTTGAATCAGTGTTTTGGCATTATAATGATCAAGTTTGTCGGGGTGAAATATCCTTAGAAGATTTCAATAAACAACTTAATTTGCGTTTAGGAACAAACAATCTTAAATGGCAGGATTTCTATTTAGAAAATATTGAACCGATTAGAGTAATGCAAGAACTATTAAAATGGACAGCCGAACATTACCGAATTGGCTTATTAACTAATATTATGCCTGGTTTAATTAGTTCTATGATCAGAAATAATATTCTGCCTAATATAAATTATGATGCGATAGTTGACTCCTCGGCTATTGGGGCTATTAAGCCAGAACCAAAGATCTATGAAGAGGCAGTAAAATTAGCCAAACTTCCTCCCCAGAAGATCTTATTAATAGATGATGATCGAATTAATATTATGGCTGCTGAGCGTCTAAATTGGCACGTTCTTTGGTTTGATGACTCGCATCCTGAAGAAGCGGTAGAAAGAGCTAAAGCAACGTTAGAACCAGCTGTTTAAGCTGTCTTAATTTGCTTAAGATCGGTTTTTAGTACTTCAAGCCTAGCCAGAGCGTTATTTAATTGATCTTTAGTTTGATCAACAACTTTTTCGGGAGCATTGCTAAGATAGTTTTTATTTGTTAAACGAGTTTTTAATTGTTTAATTTGCAATTCAATCTTGGTTATTTCAAGAGTAAGTTTATCCTGATAATCTAAGGCCGCAGAATGATCTATCTCTAGCCAAGTATTTTTCAGAGAATTGAGCTCAATTATGCCACCTTTATCTTGGGCTATTTTTTTGACACCGCTTAGACGCTTAATCAAATTTTCATTAGATATCACAGCAGTTTCAAGAGAATTTAAAGTCAAAGTAGTTGTTTTAAAAAGCTTAGTTAGTGATCTGATCTCACTAATAAGTTTTTTAATTTCGCTAAAATTTCTAACCTTTAAATTATCAAACTCTGCAATATCCATATAGGTTTTTTGAGCTATTAAGGTGCCATCTCCATCTTTAATTGTTTGCCAAATAGTCTCGGTTAAAAAAGGCGCAAACGGATGTAGGTCTATTAGAATAGCCTCTAATATATACAGTAAAAAAGATTTTCTCGGACTAATTTTACTAGCTTCAATATACCAGTCAGCAAAATCATCCCATATAAAGTGATATAAGGTTTCAAAAGCCTCACTGAACTGATAGTCACTTAACATGTTAATTATTTGCTTTTGAGCAATACTTAGCTTGTTAAGTATCCAATGATCCGCATCTGTTTTGGGCTTAATTTCTTGAGTATTGGGCTGATCAGATAAATCCAGTATGTATCTTGATATATTCCAGACTTTATTATTAAAATTTCTTGCTTCTTCTACCCTTCTCTGATCGTAACCGCTGTTAATAGCAGCGGATCTTCCCCAGATAATTCCCATTCTAAGAGCGTCTGAACCGTATTTTTCTATAACA
>JAJZHX010000025.1 GCA_021804315.1 bacterium | reverse complement strand
TTCCGATTTTAAGTCTTATATATAGTCTAGCCGATAAGGTATTCGCGCGTTTTTTAGTTTTTTGTTTATGTTTAGGCTTATATCTTTTAGCTTTATCAAGAGAAAGTTCTTCGGCATCATTAACAATTATTTTAGGTTCACTCTGTTTATTAAACTTATCTTTGGCATTAACCTTACCTTTTATAATAATAATTTTATCTCTTTGCCATAAGTGATTAAATTTTTCATAAGTATTAGGGAATAAAACAATTTCTATCTCGTTTGAATAATCTTGTAGCTTAACAAAAGCCATTTTTTGGCGATTTTTAGTGGTAATTTCACGAATATCTGATATTATTCCGCCAATTTTTACTTGCTGATCATCTAACTCTGGTTTTATGTCTTCAAGTGAGGTTGTTTTATCTTTTAAATAAACCTTGTAGTCATCAAGGGGGTGTTGGCTTAAATATAGTCCTAACAATTCTCTTTCCCACTTTAGTTGTTCGCCTAAGTTAATCGGCTCTTTTGCAAGACTAAGCTCTAGTTTAGGCTGATACTTTAAATTGGATTGAATGCCAAACATATCGACTTGCTTCGTTTCATTTTGTTTGTAGTAACGACTAGCAAAAGCTAGTATGACATCTAAACTACTAAGTAAGGTTGTCCGATCATTAAATCTATCAAAAACTCCAGCTTTAATAAGGCTTTCCATAGTTTTTTTGTTGATAACTTTAGCGGAAACTCTTGATATAAAATCATTGATGTCAGAAAAAGGCTGATTAGAGCGAGCTTCTTCAATTTCTTTAACTACGCCTTCGCCTACGTTCTTGATTGCTACCATGCCAAAGCGTATTTGATTCTTGCCTGGTACGATACTAAACTCTAAGAACGATTCATTAATATCCGGCGGTAATACTTTGATGCCCATTCGCTGGCATTCAGTGATTTCAACAGCTAAGCGATCGGCATTATCAAAATCACTAGTCATAAGCGCCGCCATAAAGGCATCTCGGTAGTGAGCTTTTAAATAAGCAGTCCAGTATGCTATTTGGCTGTAACAAGTGGCGTGGGCTTTATTGAAGGAGTAATCGGCAAAAGGCTGAATTTGTGCCCAAAGAGTGTTGGCTTGTTTTTGACTTAAACCTTTCTTTAAACAGCCCTCAATGAACTTTGGTTCTTCGGCTTCCAAAATATCTCTTTTTTTCTTACCAATGGCTTTTCTGACTAGGTCTGCTTCCCCGGCAGAATAACCGGCCACTAGTTGGAGTAATTGAATTATTTGTTCCTGAGTAACTATTACGCCGTAGGTCTCTTTTAAAATTGGCTCAAGAGATTCATGGAGATAGCTAATTGACCTAGGGTTATTTTTGCCTTCTATAAATTTAGGAATTTCACTTAGAGGACCGGGACGATATAGTGCATTCATAGCAATTAAGTCTTCAAACCGATTGGGTTTTAGCTCCTTAAGATACCTTTGCATACCAGAAGATTCAAACTGGAAAACACCAATTGTATTACCTGATCTAAATATTTCAAAGGTATCTGAATCATCATTGGGTAGCTTTTCTAAAACTACATCAGCCTTATAGACCCGCTTAATAATCCTTAGAGCATTATTTAAAATGGTTAGATTTGATAAACCTAAAAAGTCCATTTTAAGGAGGCCTAGCTCTTCTATTGGACCCATTGGGTATTGAGTAGTAATCACGCCTTTTTGAGCTAATTCGAGTGGCGTATAGTAAACAATGTCTTCAGGAGCGATAACTACGCCTGCTGCATGTACACCATGAGAGCGAATAGTGCCCTCTAATTTCATAGCTAGATCAAAAACTTGTTTAGCGACCTTATTAGTTTGGTATTCATTCTTAAGGTCGTGGTCTTCCTGAAGAGATTGTTTGAGCGGAATATGTCTGCCTTGGACTGGACCAGGAATCATCTTAGCAAAACGGTCGGCATCTATGTAGGGAACTTCCAAGACTCTAGCAACATCTCTAACGGCATTTCTGGCGGCCATTCGCCCAAAAGTCACAATATTAGCTACTCTTTCTTTGCCATATTTACTAACACAATAGTTAATAACCTCATCTCGACGATTATCTTGAATATCTATATCAACATCAGGCATAGAGATACGGTAAGGATTTAAAAAGCGCTCAAACATTAAGTTATACTTAATCGGGTCAATAGTTGTTATATTAAGGGCATAGGACACTATACTGCCTGCAGCACTACCCCGGCCTGGGCCAAAAACAATGGCTTGATTTTTCCCCCAGTTAATAAAGTCGTGAATAATCAAGAAGTAGCCATTAAAGTTCATCTGATCAATCACCGATAGCTCATATTCAGCCCTGTCAATTATCTCTTTACTTAGTCGCTTTTTAAGGTTTTTTATGTCTAGGCTTAAAGCTTCTTCTTTAGGCGTTTTGCTGTAGCGCCAAACAAGTCCGCTAAAAACTAGCTTCTCTAAATAACTCTTTTCGCTTTCATTATCTGGAACTGGGAACTTGGGAATTAAAATTTTACCCAATTCAATATCTACCTGGCAACGGTCAGCAATTAATTTCGAATTAGTTATAAGTTCTGGATAGTCTTCACCCCATCTCATTATTACCTCATTAGGTTCTGTCACATGTAGTTCAAAATCTTTTAAAGACATTCGCTTACTATCTGATAAAAATGAGCCGGTTTGGACACATAGTAAAACCTCATGTGCTTCCCTGTCGGCATGTTTTAAATAGTGAGCATCACAAGTTACCACTGCCGGTATATTTAATTCTTTTGATAGTTTTAGCAACTGATTATTAATATTGGTTTGTTCAGCCCAGACACTATTATGCTTCGGATGTCCATGATCTTGGATTTCTAAATAATAACGATCGCCAAAAATATCTCGGTACCAAAGAGCAATTTCCTTGGCCTGATCGTATAAACCAAGCTTCAATGATTCAGCTAGTTGACTACTGGCACAGCCACTTAGGCAAATTAAGCCTTCATTATGCTTAGATAGTAATTCACGATCAATTCTTGGTTTATAGTAAAAGCCTTCTAAATTAGCTATGGTTGATAACGCCATTAAGTTCTGATAGCCTTTATTATTCATGGCTAAGAGAATCAGATGGTAATTAGCTTTATCGTGAGCAGGATCTTTATCCCTAAAAGTCCGACTAGCTATGTAAGTTTCAATGCCAATTATTGGTTTAATCTGCTTGGCTTTAGCTAACTTATAGAAATCGATTGCCCCACTTAAGGTACCATGATCAGTAATCGCCAGCGCACTCATACCTTGCTCGGCTACGTAACTAACCAGATCAGAGACTTTGCTTAGCCCATCTAGCAAGCTGTACTCTGTATGATTATGCAGATGAACATAATCACCGGCATTTAATTTATGCTTTTTTGTGTCCAAAACCTACCTCATTTTTTAAAGTATATTTTTATATACTAAGAATGATCCCTCTTAAGCTATCAATATTATAGCCCAAAGAGACTGGATTATAAAAGTATTTTTTGTTTTGGTTTTTTAAAAATCTAAGTTATTTTTACTTAGCTGAATTAGTTGAGTTGCTTGCCTGTAAACTCAAGATGATTGTTTTGGCATAGCTTATAGCTGAGATAATGTCGCTACGGGCAGTTTGTAACTGACTATTATAACCCTCTAAAACAGTATGGTTAGCATTATAGTCAGTTGGTTGCAAAGTGATGACCGTTGATTCAACAGAGCTGGAGATCGCTTGGGCAGTACTAATTTGACTATTCATGTCACTTAAATCTGTCTTTAGGGTGACTAGGTTATTAACTGAGCTATGATTAGTAAATCGACTAGCTAGTTTACTGGCTAAGGTAGTTAACTTCAACTCGATAGCTTGTTGATCGTCGGCTACTTTAATGAGATGAATTTTTGGATAAACAAGTACATAAACACGATATTCACTGACAATACTTTGTACGTCACTAACTGCTTGAGAAATATTTGTAGCATTATCCAGCGTAGTTTTTAAAGAGTTAAGCCCCGTTATGGTTGAGCTTACTTCACCTAAAAGTGTAGTTTTATCACTTGCAGTTAATTTAGTGGCCGAATCGATTAGACTAGCTAAATTAGTAAGGTTTTTCAGTCTTCTGGAGATTTCCTGATTGCCTTTGCTAATAATATTGCTTAAAACCTGAGTCTGATTTTGCTTATTAACATTAGATTGAGAGTTAGTGGTAGAAGTTATAGTGGTACTAGTGTTATTACTAGAAGTAGCAAGCGCGCTGACAGTATCGGGCAGAAGCCCTAGCAATGCCATCATTAAAACTACAATTATCTTAAAAATCTTGTTTATTAATTGACGCATCAATAGTTCCTTACATATTTTAATTTGTTGGTATTGCTACTTGTTGACTAGAGTCATTTAACGCATTATTGGTGGAATTTTGATCACTATTTTCATGGCTAAGCGCGGAATTAATGTTATTTAAATCACTGCTTAAACTACTATTACTGTTGCCGGCAGGTAAATTAGCGCTAAGACTATTGGCGTTACTAGAGGATGGTTGAGTGGTGGTGGGTTTAATAGTTTTAGCTTGCCCTGTAGTGCCAAGCGTATTACTTGAGTTATTTTTATTAGACACTAGAACAATTACTACGGCAATTATAATAATTACGACTAGAATGATTATCCAGACTAACTTATTTTTAAACAAACTGGTCTTTTTGGTCGTCAAGGTTTTGGGGATCGTTGGTTGGGGGTTCAGGTTGCCATCTGACTTATTGAGCTGATTATCTACCATCGCTTGAGCGATTAGTGGGCCTGGTATGCCTGAGCTAGCCTTATTGTCTGGCTCTTGCTGATTATCTGCTGGGGGCAGGTTGGCTTGATTATTTTCATCGTTTTGACTTTGCGAAATAATATCTTTTAAGTCATCGCTACTTTGATCGGCAGGTTGTTCATTGGCTTGGGCTAGCGAATCTACTTCATTAGTTGGTGGAGTAGCGTTTAGGTCAGAGTTACCCTGGGTATTATCTGGGGTTTGAGTATCTTCAGATATTGCTTGTGAATTAACATTGTCTATTTGATTATTGTCACTGACATCATTACTAGATGACTCTTCACTAAATGATTGCTCAAATGGTTTATCTTCAGTTGGCTGGTCATCAACTGAAAGATTATCGGTTGATATGTTATCCGATTGAGAATTATTACTTTTTAAATCGTTAGCGTCCACTTTCTAGAACCCTCCCCCTTTATTTAAGTTCATTATATATCAAACATAAATTTTTAAATAATTATTAATATGCTTTAGGGCCATTTTAGCATCTTTAATGGCTTCAGCTAAGTCATAATCGACTGGTTTATTGTCAAAAAAGTCAGTTAAAATCTCTTTTATCAGTTTATTAGCTTTATCTCCCTTAATAACTAGCTCTTTTAATTGCTGGTTGACCTTCGGACTTAAATTTAAATTATCTGACTTAGCCTGCTTAATTAGTTTATCTAAATCAGTGCTTAGTTTTTTAAGTTCTCTCTCGACTGCTTTTTGTTGAGCTTGACTGGTTTCAGCAAACTGTTTACTAATTTGTTTGCCATGACCCCTTAAACTAACTAATCCAGAGAGAAAACCAACTCCGGCAACTAAACCAGTTATTAAGCTATAAATTCGCAGGTTTTTTCTTTGATCATTAATCATTTACGACTCGCTATATTAATCAGGTTAGAGATTAACTTCAGGGAAGTGAACCGGCCTTTAGTACCTTTTAAAACTTCAGTGGCTGATTCTACAGAATTGATTAATGTTTCTGCCTTATAAATAGTCCGCTTAAGACTCATAATAGTTTTTAAAGTAACAACTAAAATTAATATAGCCAGTAACAAAAAAATAGCTAGTAAACTGGCGACAATGATTAACAGCACATTATCTGTTGCGTTCATAAACTTTAGTATATAACATCTTTTGCTTAATTATTAAGCTTATTTTTTAGGTATTTAGTCAACTCAGGAGCAATATCTGGACGTTTAAGTGCAAAATCAAAGACGGTTTTAAGGTAATTTAAAGGGTTACCGGTATCATAATAAGTACCCTGAATTTTAAGACCATAAACATGGTGATGATCATTAATCATCTGTTGAAGAGCGTCTTGAAATTTTACTTCGCTTTCACCAGGCTGATGCTTATCAAATAAAGCTTGAATATACTTAATAACCATCGGCTCAAGAATATAGCCACTTACCGATGCAAGAGCTGACGGCGCCTTGTCTCTTGTTAAAGGTTTTTCAACAATTTTTTTAACATCCAGCAAAGCCTCATTAATACTATCGCCACCAACATAACCGTAACGACTATAACCCTCGTCACTGTCATCCTCAATACAGGATAGGATTGAACCGCCATAATTTTTATAAACAGTCATTAACTGCTCAAAACGCGTCGGGCTAGCCTCGATAAAATCATCGGCATAAGTATAGATAAATGGCTCATTGCCAATATAATGGGCAGCGTCAAGAATTGGCGAAGCATTACTAATTGGCGCCTTTTGACGAATGTAGGCAAAATTAGCTAACTCTGCAATAGCCTTGGTGTTTTTAATGGCATCTTCTTTGCCACCAGCGCGTAAATTAGCGATAAGATCGCCACTAGCTTTATCAAAGTGATCTTCAATCGTTCGCTTATGATAGCCAGTTATTATAACTATGTCGGTTATACCTGAAGCTACTAGCTCTTCTACTACTCTTTGAATAATCGGTTTATCGACAAGTGGTAACATTTCTTTTGGCATAGCCTTAGTTTGTGGCAAGAATCTTGTACCGAAACCAGCGGCAGCTATAACAGCTTTACGAATATTTTTTTGAGACATCTAGCTTAGATTTTACCATGAAAATATGGTTAGTATATCTGTCTTAAATAGTTATTAAACAGTTTATTGGCCGATTATAACTTCGTAAAAATGCCTATCGAGGTCATACGCCGAAATAACTTTTAAGCCGACTTCTTGAGCCAGTTTAGTAACATCTTCTTTAGATAATCTAATTGAATGTGGCGGGCCAATGCTTATAAGAGAATCTGCTCGCCAATCATAATCATAGATAATGCCACTAGTTTTTAACAACTGTCTGGCATTTAAAAGAGCTAGTTTAGGATCGGCAAAATCGTGCAGACAGATACCATAAAAGA
>JAJZHX010000024.1 GCA_021804315.1 bacterium | reverse complement strand
CGGACAAGTCAGTCTAAAGGCAACGATTTCTAACCTTAATGGCCGTTATTTACGAAAAGGGCTCCATATAACTGAAGCCATAGCTAGTGATGATAGCGGTAGTGTCAGATTAATTTGGTTTAATCAGCCCTACAGAGTTAAGGCTTTTCAAGCATCACAACAGTATTTTATATCTGGCAAATTTGAGCTAAAGTATAATCGCTTCTCAATTAATAATCCTTCAACTGAATTAGCTAAAGATTTGCCAATTAACACAGCTAGGATTCTGTCAGTATATCCTGAAACCAAGCATTTAAATTCTGCTCAAATAAGAAAAGCTATTGCTCAGATTAAGCCAGTCTTTAGCCAAATAAAAGAGCCCCTACCGGCTTCAATCATTAAAGATTATCGGCTGGTTGGTTTAAGTGAAGCGCTTGTAAAACTGCATCTGCCTAATAATTTAGACGATATTAACCTAGCTAAAAAGCGACTTGGATTCGATGAAGTATTCCTGTTTGTGCTGGCCAGCCTACTTAATAAACAAGAAAATAAAAATGAAAAGTCTCTAGTTATTAATTTTGATGAACAACTAGCCAAGAAATTTGTTAAATCTCTGCAGTTCAGACTAACTGATTCTCAACGTATTGCAGTCTGGCAAATATATAAAGATATGTCAAAAAAAATTCCAATGAGCCGACTTGTAGAGGGTGATGTTGGTTCAGGTAAAACTGTCGTAGCTTTAATGGCCGCTTTAATGGTCATTAACCAACAAAAGCAAGTTGCTTTTATGGCGCCAACCGAAATATTAGCCAGACAACATTTTAAGACAATAAGCGAATTACTAAAGCCACTTGGCTTAGAAGCTAACCTATTATTACTACTTGGTTCATTGAGCGCTAAGCACAAGCAGGCTGTTAATGAGCAAATTAGCCAATCAGATAATAAAATTATTATTGGCACTCATGCACTGATCCAAAATAAGCTTAATATTAATAAACTTGGACTAGTAATTTTAGACGAACAACATCGTTTTGGAGTACAACAACGGACTGATTTAATTGCTAAATCTGCAGGTTTAATGCCCCACGTGTTATCTTTAAGTGCTACGCCTATACCAAGGTCTTTAGCCTTGACCCTTTATGGTGAACTTAGCATAACTAGACTAACTGAAAAACCTAAGGGCAGACCTGCTGTTAAGACTAAGATTATTTATGCTAGTCAGAAAATAGCAGTTTATAAGAAAATTGAAGATGAAATTAGACTGGGCCGACAAGCTTTTATTGTCTGTCCAGCCATTGAAGATAATTTAATCTCAGTTAATTCTGCTGTAAAAGTTTATGATGATTTAAGGAACGGGCAGTTCAAGCATCTAAGATTAGGACTAATCCATGGCAAACTAAAAACTAATCAAAAAGAACAGGTTATGCAGGATTTTATAAACCAAAAAATTGATATTTTAGTAGCTACAACCGTCATAGAAGTTGGTATCGACGTAGCCAACGCCTCAGTTATGTTAATCTTAAGTCCGGAGAGATTTGGTTTGGCTCAGTTACATCAGCTGAGGGGTAGAATTGGCCGAGGCAAACAAGAGAGCTACTTTTTTATGTTGATCGAATTAGATGATAGCCCTAAGCAAAGGCTGAGTGCCTTAGAACGTATTGATGATGGTTTTGCGCTTGCTGAACTTGATCTTAAGTTAAGAGGCCCTGGAGCAATTTATGGCAAAGATCAACATGGCCTTCTCGATCTAAGGATTGCTGATCTTAGTAATAAGGACTTAATATATAAGGCATCTACTGCTGCTAAACAATTGATGTCTTCTCAACCAGACATCAAAGATTATCCTGAGTTATATCAAAAAGTTAATAATTTAAGAGCCATAACTAATCTCAATTAATATGCAGATAATTGCCGGTAAATTAAAAGGTCAAACATTCAATACGCCTAAAGGCCATAAAACACATCCAATGAGTGATCGAATTAAGAACGGACTATTTAACTCCCTAGGAGATATAACTAAGCTAAACGTTTTAGATGCCTTTGCTGGTAGTGGTGCTTTAAGCTTTGAAGCAATCAGCCGAGGGGCTTTGAGTGTTATAGCGATAGATGCAGATTATCAGGCATTTTCAATCATTAAGGATAACGTTTCTAAATTAGGTCTTAAAGACCAAGTTAAAGTCAGCAAAGTGTTTCTTAAAAGTTGGCTAAAAAATAACCAGGACCTTAAATTCGATTTAATTCTAGCCGATCCACCTTATCACGACATAAACTTAGATTCAATTAATTTACTGCCTAGTGTTCTCAAAACAAACGGTATTTTGGTCCTAAGCCTACCAAAACAACTATCCACGCCGGATATAAACCAGTTAATAGCCATAAAAGATAAACAATATGGCGATGCTCAGCTAGTTTTTTATCAAAAAATTAGTTAAAATTACTTTCGGCCATATTATTTAAGCGGATGTGGTGGAATTGGTAGACACGCTAGCCTTAGGAGCTAGTGCCGTTAAGGCGTGAAGGTTCAAGTCCTTTCATCCGCACCAATTGAGACTTTGCTAGTTATACAAAAAAAGATTTAGGAACGCTACTGGAGTAACAATTTTAATATCTTTGTAGCCAACTATGTCTAAGAGATCTTTATCTCCACTTATAATAAATTGGCATTCCCCAATCACCGCAGTTTCAATAAATTTATTATCGTCAGTATCACGGCTTAAGTTAATCGTCTGGCTACCCAACTTGATCATCTCTGCATCCTTACGGATTGATGCTTCAAGTAGATCCAAGCTAGGAATATAAAGCGGAAATCGCTCTATTATCTTTCTTCGTAGTTCGCTTAAAAGCTCTTCGCATACAATAACGATAATTGTCTCGTCTACAAACAGTTCTATTATGTTGCTTGGTTTACCGCCGAAAATTAAACCAGATAACCAAACATTTGTATCAATAACAACTCTTACTGGTGATTTACGATTCATGTGACTTACTGATTTAATATGTCATAAACCTGTTGCTCGCTAGTAATGCCCATTTGTGTTCCTACATCTTTGCCTGTTTTCATGAGCCTTTCCCAGCGTGTTCTACGTTCTAAATCTGCTAGCGCTAAGCGACGGAAGTATTCACTACGACTGCCTCGATCCTTCTTGACCGCGCTATCTATTTCTTTCAACAAATCTTCGTCAATTGCGATATTGAGTGTTTTTGTAGCCATAATAGATTTTTCTCCCTTATATGGATAAATTGTATAGATATTGTATATTGGTGTCAAGAGATGCTCTGGGAAAGATAATACAACCAAGCCAAAAGGGCGACTATACCCTCAGAGCAAGGAAGTAGATAGATGAGTGGCGGCCTCTGGATAAAAACGCCTACGAAAAGGTATGATTATTGTATGACATTTATAAGTGGTCTAGCTGCAAATAATGGCCTACTATGTATCGGAGATGGCAATAGTTTCAATGAACAGGGTAGACTAATAACAAATCAAGAAGTTAAACTCTTTGAATTATCTTCCACTTGTGTAGTCATGCCTGACGGTGGTGTTATGGATAACATCTACGAAATAATGGAATGGTTTAAAAGCACTCTCGAAAATTTAGCTATTGGAAATAAAAATCCAAGCGTAATAGCTAAATGTATCGCTAGCACATTCAAAAAAGCACGTGGCATTGATAAAGAGAATCCCTACGGTTTTATAGTTGCTGGTATAGAAACCCTTAAAGATGGGGAAAAGGGTCCGATATTAATTAGAGTTGATAGTTCAGACTGGGTGCCTGTTCAATCGGAGGTACCCTATCTAGTCGGAGGCTTAGAAGAGCCTTCTACTTCGTTTATTAAAAATGGATTTAAAAATGATTTTGATAAAACTTTAGCTGATGTAATGCAAATAGCTATTAACGCAATGAAAGTGGCTCAGGAATACCATAAAGAGATTGGCGGGAAAATATCTTTACGGGTGATTAAAGAAACTGGAATTGAAAGATATTCAGCGATGACATTAGACGCATTAGAAGATAATATAGGTAATAATGAGCAAGAAACTATTTAAGAAACTTATAAAACTACCTTCGACACCTTTTCCAGCAGAAGAGGACCCACAGCTACACCCCGAAAGTTATAACGGAAAACGAACTCGTCAACGTAAGACTGGAGATACTTCGGCGAAACAGCGTGGTAAGTCCCGTCAATCGAACGCTTAAGTTGAGACCAAAAGCCCTCAATAGTATTAGTGTGTGCATTGCCTCTCACATATTCCAGTGTTGAGTGATTAACGGTTGTGTGATTATAGCCTCTTCTAACTAATGACTTATACGATCCGTACTGGTCAGTCATAATAGCGTTATCTGGTGAGACATTAGCTTCAATTAGTGGTATTAGCACTCTAGCTCCTGTACTCTTAACGTGCTTTGCCATTACTCTACCGTTTCTCTCTACAATGCCAAAAACAGGCTCTTTGTCTGCTGGTCCTGTACGCTTACCCCTATGTCTACCACCTATATATGTCTCATCAGCTTCAACTTCACCTATTAGCTGTTCATTCTCTTGTTGCATTAGTAGTCCTATATGCTTACACATTCTCCAAGCAGTCTTATACGTTACCCCAAGCTCTCGCTCTAAGGTCTTAGCAGATATTCCGTTCTTATGAGTTGAGAATAAATAAACAGCATAGAACCAGTCAGTAAGTGGAGTAGTAGTTTTTCTAAAGATTGTGTTAGCTAGTGGGAATAGTTGATAAGAACAATATTCACAGGCATAACACTGACGCTTTTTAACCCGATAAAACTTAGCGTCTATAACACCACAACTAGGACATACTTTTAAATTGCCGTATCTATCCTGAAATACAGCTTCTAGGCAAGCATCATCATTTGGATACTCAGCCTCAAACTGCTTTTTGGTGTATCTCATACTAAACATTCTAGCAAATAAATACTTGTTAGTCAAGGCATTATACACAGTGTTAGTAATGTACTTATTGTTCATGATTTTAGGGTATCTTTAATAACCGTCTCGCAAGTTGTGGACGTCTTTAGCTACGAATGCTAAAATTAAAGCATTCGAAGCTGATGCTCTATCCAACTGAGCTACCCGAGCATATTTTCGTTTCGTCTGTTAAAAAACAAAAGCCCCAGAGCGTTAGCTCAAGGGCTTATGGGGGTATTATAGTACAAGAAGAGTACAATCTAGGTGTAAGTAAGGGGGCTTTATGAAAATAATCAATATATCAGCAATAGCTAATCCAAATTTTGATATTGGCTATGCGATTTTTGGGCTTGGGGATGATGGTAAGGTTTATGTGTGGGATATGGATAAATCAAAATGGAATCCTTTTTAATCCGTCTACTTGCTCTGAGGGTATGGTCGCCGCCAAAAGGTGTTCGTATGAATGTCTTTCAAGCGCACCAAACGACATTTCAATAGACCTTATATATTAAGTAAAGACCTCATTGACTAAACTACTACAGTCTAAGACGTTTATGTCCTCAGAAAATCCGGGTCATAGTTAGACTTGCTTAACCATACTGCTCTAACTATTAGCAATAACTTTCTAGCTACAGCACAAGTAGCAACTTTGTAAGTTTTACCTTCATTTCTTTTCTTATCGTAGTAACATCTAAAACTGTCATCATGTTGTCTAGCCACATGTGCTGCAATAAAGATAGCTCTTCTGGCATGAGTAGAACCACGTTTAGTTAGTCTGCCTGTAGAGTTTAAGACTTTACCACTTTGTCTAATCTTAGGATCTAATCCTACATAGGCAATAATATCTTTTTGTTTCTTAAATCTCACCATATCCTGTATTTCAGCTATTAGTACAGCTGATATATGTGGACCTATACCCGGTATAGTTTGGAGACGCCTGAATAGGTCACTATCTTCAGACTTTAGTATTTCCGTGTATATTGCTTGTCTAGCTACTTCTAAGCTGTTTTCAGCTGACTCAAAGGCCTGGTTAATGCTATTGGTGATTGATTCTGGGTTAACAGCTGTTACATGGTTAATATGTCTTCTTAGGCTACTACTAATTACTCCAAGTTTTTCATAACTTCTGACTTGAGATTTAAGGTTAAAGAATGGCTCACCGTTATATAACTGTCCTTCTCCTCGAACTCCTAACCTAGCAATAACAACAGCATCAGTTTTATCTGTCTTAGAGCCTCTAATAGACGATTTGATCATTTGTCTGGTTAGAATTGGATTAACTACGCGTATAGGAGAATTAATACAACTTGCTCCATCAAGCGATGGGTAATGGTATCTGCCTGTTGATTCAACTATAGCTGTAATAGTTTCATCAGGATAGTTTTCTTTAACGGACATTAGGTATTCTGCTATTACTATTTGGTTATTTAGTTCTAGTGTATCTTGCCATAATACTTGGTTAGATTCATTAACAAGTGCTAGATCTATTTTTGTTTTAGCTACATCGATTCCAAGGAATAGAGACATAGAAATATAACTCCTTCCATTAGTACTAAAGGTTAATTAAATAACAATACTATTTCTGGTATAGGCAAGGCTTCATAAAAGGTGCTAGAATAAAGCCATAGACTTGTTAGATATTGAATGTCTAAGAGAAAATTCCAGTTAATGATTTGCTACATATATAAAAGTACTTGTAACAGATTATTACTGGAATTTTTTCATAGCACTATCCTTATTATTGATGGTCCTTAATCTTTGGTTTAGAAGCGACAGTCTATATTGCGAGATACAACAAAACTGTTGTTCCCAAGCTCATCTTTGACGTCCTCCATACCAGATATTTGTATTTTACCCTTTACCGAAGTAAAGAGCTAGGTTTAATATACAAGTTCTAACGAGGCTTGCCAAAGGCTCTTTCCAGATGACGGAGCCATTTTTATTATCTAGGGTTAGGTTCAAATGGCGTTTAATGAAGCTAGAAGATTAGCTGTAATAAGTTTAAAACTTATTTATGAGGAAAAGCTATTTTTTTCAAAGGCAGGTAGTTGATATAGTTGATCTAACTGGTTGATAATTGCCTGCTGATTAGTCGTTTGACTAACTGGTATTTGTCTATTTTGGTCATCAATTAGTCCAGAGTGCTCGCTGGTAACTTTTTGAGGGGAGTTCATGCTTTCCAAGGCTTCATTATAAAAGTGAGCAGTGGCCACTAATGCTGGCCCTGAAAGCAATGAAAAACTTTGGCTTAGTCTTTTATGGTCAAATTTATCAGCGAGAACACTTAGAGCAATTGTCGCACAATAAATTACAAAGGCCTTATTACGCTTTTGTTTATTAAGCTCTATTGACCTTAATTGATCAGTATTTAAAATAGTTCCTCTTGGCATATCCTTAGTCCTAAATTAAAGATTAACTTTAATTTTCTGATTAGTTATTTTACCAGCTTTGCCTATATAATTAAAGTATTATGGCCTTATCTACCAAACCCTATAAAGG
>JAJZHX010000023.1 GCA_021804315.1 bacterium | reverse complement strand
AACCCTCACCCATAGAGTTGGCTATGTGTACCAACAGTATCAAAAATAGCTTCATTATTGTTCTGTAAATATAAAGCTCTGACGTCTCCAGTAATATCTATACTTCTGTAGTCTTTATATTTTCCTTTTAGAGCATGATTGCGTAGGCTTTGGTCTAAGGGATTATTAATAAAAATCTCTATTTTTATCTGTAACTTTCTACGTAAATCTGGACTTAATTTTTTAGCCTGTTTGATGAAGTTTTTAGAATAAGCAATACTCATAGCTACTCAAGTTCATTAGCTAAAAACTGCAAGGCTTCATTATTGTTGTTAAACTTATGATAGTTACCAGACTTAATTTCTTTTTTAGATTCAGATATTTCTTTTGCAGTTACCATGTTAGGAACTTCTGGAACTTCGAATGTAACACTCTGTTCGGACGTAAAACGTCTTAATTCATTATTCAGTACAGCGCTCAAACTAATACCAAGCCTATCAGCTACTTCTGCCGCCTTAAGCTTTAGCTTAGGGTCTGTCTTTAGGTTTATTACAGCATAACTCATACCAAAAGTATACACCTTTGGTATAGTTTGTGTCAAGACTTTCGCATTAGATAAAAAAGAAGGTTACCCAAATACTATCGGTTAGATAGTAATTAGGTTACTCTAGTTCTCACTATGAATAGAACAATGTTTAAGGAATTAATTAACGAAAATCTACCAAAATATATTAAAGCTAATGTAAAAGAAAAGTCAGTCATAGTGGTATCCATTGTTGAGGTCAGTGGTATGCACCGTAAGGCAGTAATTAGAGCGTTAAACCGTGAGAGAAAAAGGTCTAACTGGCAACCACCACCTAAATTAGGTAGACCAAAGAAATATACTACTGAGACTGAGGCTGCTCTTGCTTGGTTATGGGAACAATACGACTATCCTTGTGCTGAGAGGCTATATGATGAGATAGCTGAGGCTATTAGAATATTTGTGAGAGACGGTATGTGGAATTACGGCGAGGAAGCTACTGAACAGTTATGGAATATGAGTCTGGGCTCAATGAAAATTAGAACAACTGCCCTAGCTAAAAAGCAAGGTTTACTGCGTGGTCAAAGTACTACCAAAAGTAGTGAATTACTTAAAGCTGTGCCTGTCTTCTTTGGGTCTTGGGAGAATAAGTCATCAGGCAATGGCCAGATAGATACGGTTGTCCATAGTGGGCCTAAACTTATGGGTACTATGGCCTACACTGTTAACTATGTAGATGTAGCCACCTACTGGCAAGAGCCAGTAGCTCAGCTCAACAAGACGGAAAGAGCAACGGTTAAAAGCATGAGTACTATACAAGACAGGCTACCGTTTCCACTGCTAGGACTGCATCCAGATAGTGGCAGTGAGTTCATTAACAAATTAGCCTTACCTTGGTTTAAAGCCAACAACATTGAACCAACCAGAAGCCGACCAAGTAAAAAGAATGACAATAGATTCATAGAACAGCGTAATCTAGTTGTAGTCCGTAAATATGTTGGCTATGAGAGATATGACTGCCAGGAAGCTGTTGATGCTATGAATGAGTTATATAAGGTTCTAAGACTCTACCTTAACTTCTTTCAGCCTACTTTTAAATTAGTTGAAAAGCGAAGAGTAGTCACTAAAGCTAATGGCGAAAGACAAGTTCAGAAAAGCTACAGGAGAGTCTATGACAAGATAAAAACACCATACAAACGGGTACTAGATAGAGATGATATAGACCAGGCAGTCAAAGACAAGCTGACTGCCCAGTACGAAACCTTGAATCCCAAAATACTAAGGGATACAATTCATATATTAACAACTAAGTTAGAAAGGACACAGCGAGAGCTAGGATACCATTACTAGGTAACCCTAACCATTAGCTCTTACGGTAACCTTTACTTACTATCTAATGCGGACTTTTTATGCTATACCACCTCCTTACTGGCTACTTAGCAGAGCCAGTTGCGACATTAGCACTAGTTCCTGCTTTATTTGGTTCAAGTTCATCCAAGTCACGCCTACCATTACGCTCTTATGATTGCTTTTAATGTTAGCTAGTTATATAAAAGAGTAACCATGTTAAGACAGTCTTACGAACAGACTCAGGATTTTTTGCTACAAGACCTCGCTTGATTGCATTAGGAGCGATTACAGGAGCTGTAACTAACTTTAGTGCAGGAAAGGTCATAGACTTCTTTAACAATAGTCTAATTCATTACAATCATGATGATATTCCACCGCTAAGAGTTGCGGGATTAGTCGCCATTGCCGTAGTAGCCACATATGGCCTAGTATTTAGAGACTCATCCGAATAATCTTCTAGGTAAAAAGCTTCGTAGCACAAGTTAAAATAGCTCTATTAGAACTCTTGACATAAGCACTTAACGTGATTACAATAGTAATTACTATGCAGTCTACAATTATACAAATAGGTAACTCTAAGGGTCTACGTCTTCCTAAGGATGTTCTTCTTCTCAGTGGTATAAAAAAGAATGTTGAGATAAAGGTTAAGCGAGGCGAGATTAAGATAACTCCTATCAAGGAAAACCAGAAAGTTGGCGACTTTGCTATTGCTTCTGAAGAATCATTTGCTAAGGATTGGTCACGTCCCGAAGAGGAAGAGGCATGGAAAATTTATCAATAGGCCAAGTTGTCCTAGCAACTTTTCCCTTTTCTGATTTATCTAGTACTAAACTTAGGCCCTGTTTAGTTTTAGGACTAGCCGACTTTAACGATGTACTGTTGTGCCAAATAACGAGTAAGGATTATGGGAGTAGAAAAGCTATAAGTTTAATACATAGTGATTTTAGTGAAGGCTCAATTGTAACTGACAGTTTCATAAGACCCGATAAGATAGCTACCCTGGATAAAAGTAGGCTAAAAAGAGCACTAGGAATTATTGACGATAAAAAGCTAAGTGAAGTTAAGAAAAGGCTCAAGACTATTCTTGAAATAGCTTAATTACCTTCCAGTATTCTATTAACTCCCGCTTGATTTGGTTCAAGTTAATCCAAGTCATGCCTACCAAAGTTAATTTCAGCTATTTCTTTTATGGCCTTGTCTGTTGACGGCTACAGCACCAATTATTAGCCGTCTATAACGTACAGCAACAGATCATACATATCGGTAATAGTATTTGGAATAGTTAGAAAAAGCAGGACTCATAAGACTGGGTTCAGTGGTTCAAGTCCATTAGTCGCTGGCTGTATAACAATTTTTAATAAACAGTTCTGGTTTAATTTAGTGTTGATTTGTGCCTATTTTTATGACAATAACTGCCTTAATGGTTTTTAAAGAATTCACCAAAAAATGTAAATTAATTAGCTTTTTAATTGTTATATAAAAAGCTCGCCCTATAAACAAGCGAGCTAATTATTTATTTAAGCTTCAGAGCTTATTTAGTAACTTATCGATTTTTGAAAAATCGCTTGAAGATACTAGCTCGAAAGCTAAACCATCATTTGCTGTCATAATGATGATCCTTCTTTTTATATTGTTAATATGTTTGTTTTGTGATCACATAAACATCTACATTATACATATTTTTTACTATTTTGTCAAATATGCTTATGCTTTTGTTTTTTGTTGACCTCAATTAAATATTATTACTCTAGGGCATTAATATGCAATAGCCAATAGTAGCTTAATCGTTGTATTTTTTGTGGTGAGTAGCTGTTTGCCAAAAGACAATAATTGCTATCAAGAAAATTGCCACAAAAACTCCCAAAAGAACTAGATTAACCTGATTTTGTTTAGTGATAGGTAATTTACTGATTCTAGAAGTATCCGAATAAGCCCCTAGACTCTCAGTCGGCAGATTATTATTGCTATTAATAGTAACCCCGTTACCGCCACTTAAAAGATTAACTGAACTTGGCTGTAAATTACTTTGAGATGAAGATAAACTACTGCTTGAGCTAGAAGATTGAGGATTTTGAGTTGAAGATTGTGCCCCATAACTACTGGTTGTATTTAAACTCGGATTCATTTTACTATTATTGTAAAGGTTTACGCATTATATCTCAAAAAATATATATAATGAGAACAAATTAATATGATTAAAACACCGCAAACTATTAGTTTAACTACATCTCCTAAAAAAACATTTGCTATTTTACTAATCGGTGCCTTTATGGCTTTACTAGACGTGACAATAGTCAACGTGGCTCTTCCGAGCATTGAGCATGGTATCAACGTTAGCACTTCTACGCTTGTCTGGATAGTGTCTGGTTACGCTTTAACATTTGGTTTGGTTTTAATTTTATCTGGAAGACTTGGCGATAGATTTGGTCACAAATGGACATTTTTGGTTGGTTTAAGTGTTTTTACCTTAGCAAGCTTAAGTTGCTCCCTAGCTCAAAATTCTTCAGATATTATTGTTTCTCGGCTAGTTCAAGGTATCGGTGCAGGATTTTTTTCTCCAGCCATTACGTCTTTTATACAAATATTATTTACTGGCAAAGAACGTTCAAAAGCCTTTGGAGTTTATGGTGCAATTGTCGGTTTAAGTACGGCTCTCGGCCCCTTAATTGGTGGTTTGCTAATCCAGGCAGGCGGCATACACTGGGGTTGGCGATTAGTTTTCCTGGTTAACTTACCTATAGGGATAATAACCGTTCCTTTAGCATTTCTTATGTTGCCTGAAACGTCAGATCTGGGCCAAAAACATAACTTTGACTTTATTGGTCTAGCAATTTTAACTATCGGGCTGCTACTTCTTTTAGTTCCCCTAGTAGATGGTCAATCTGCGGGCTGGCCTCTTTGGTCATTTATTTGTTTGATTTTAGCTATACCGAGCTTTTTTCTGCTCTGGATATGGGAGTCACATCTAGATCAGTTATCAAAAGAACCGTTAATAACTACAAGGCTCTTAAAGCAACTTCATTTTGCTGGAGGATCACTTTTAGCAATAGTGTATTTTGCTGCTTTTACTAGTATTTTCTTTATTTTGTCAGTTTTATGGCAAGATGGGTTAAACCGCAGTGCCTTAACCACCGGTTTTATGATAGTGCCATTCGCTTTAGGTAGTATGATTTCTGCCTCTCAAAGTCATAAAGCATCAGCTAAATTAGGTCGCTGGGTTTTGGTTATTGGATGTTTTTTAGTCGCACTTGGTCTGTTTTCTCTAGATATTATTTTGCATTTTCATAACACAAATATTAAAGCAGGCTATATTGCTTTACCGCTAGTCATAGCCGGAATAGGCAATGGTTTAGTGATTGCCCCAAACCAAGATTTTGTTTTAAAAAGTGTCAAACCTAATGAAATCGGATCTGCTTCAGGTCTTTTAACAACTTCTCAAAGAGTCGGTACAGCCTTAGGTATTGCAGCAATAGGAACAGTTTTCTTTAGTTCAATTCATATAAATAGTAATCATGATTTGGCGCAAGCGTTCAGTCATGGAGCTCAGGTTGCTTTAATAGCCAATACAGGACTGGCAATTACTGCTCTTGTTTTAGTATTTCTATTACCTAAGAAAATTCCTACAGAGTAAGAAAATAATTTAATTAATCTGTTAATTAGCACTCTTGACTATTGAGCGCTAGTTTTTTTATAATGTTTTTAGGACCAATAAATATTGTTCCTCCCTTACATAAAATTAATTATTTTGAAAGGAGATAAATATGGCAAATATTAGTCGTTGGGATCCTCTTGCAGAACTTTCTGCTTTACAAAAACAGTTTTTTGGCGATGACTTGATTTCATCGTTTAAAGGGGCAAATATCCCTACAACCGATGTCTACACCGATAATAATCAGCTGGTAGTAGAAGCTCATCTACCAAATTTCAGTAAAGATGATATCAATATTCAGGTAGAAAATGATAGCTTAGTCATAAGTGCTGCCAGACACGAAAAAGAAGAAGATAAGAAAAAGGAGTATGTAGTTCGAGAAAGTAGTAGTAGCTTTTACCGTAGCATTCGCTTGCCAGAAAGAGCTGATGTTGAAAAAATTAAGGCAGATCTAGACGAAGGAGTTTTAAAGGTGCAAATTCCTCTAGAGCCACTGCCTGTGCCAAAGAAAATTAGCATATCGTCAAAAAAGCCTAAGATTGGTTAGGTATTAATATAATTTCAGGCAAAACTAAAAGGCTTACTAAAAAAGAGTAAGCCTTTTATTGACAGACTTAGTACCTACCAAACATTTTATTGGGTTATTAGTGATTTTAGAGCTAACTAGCTTAGCCAGTGGCCATAAATTTTTTCGTCATGAAAGCCTTATCAAAGTACATCAACTTTTAACTAACCGTCTCTTGAAGCTTGGCGTTTGATGTTGATGACTGGTGTCTGCCTAGAACCTATAGGCCTAAGCTAGATTCTGGGCGTTTTGTAGTACTGATGAACTGTCTAAGTTCTGAAAACGAACTATACCTATTCTTCTCCTCCTTTAGGGTTTCTGGTAAATCCTCCTCAACTTTAGGCGGTTCTGGTTTAAAATCTTCTTGCTTTGCCATATGCATATTATAGATGGATGCTTTTAGGTCGTGGAAAACGGTCTAGTTTTGAAGTGTCCAACCCTCATGGTGCTAATCGGTCAGTTATGGAACGCTTTTAAGAAGTTAATTGCAACCTATAAGGACTCTGGCGGTTCGAACGCAAATCACTAAACTTTCAAGTAATTTAAAAACTTCGCTCACAAACGTGACTTAACAGGGTTAAATAAATAGAGACCGGTCATGGAATACGGTCTCGTATTTCGGGTGCATGATCTGGTTGCGGGGGCAGGACTCGAACCTGCGACCTCGTGGTTATGAGCCACGCGAGCTGCCACTGCTCCACCCCGCGATAACTTAGATAGTTTAGCAATAGGATATGCTATCTGTAAAGACTTTCTTTACATGCTAAGTATTATTAGCTCTGTGTAGGAAGAAACTTATCCAGGAATTAAAGTTATTTTGTATTGTCGATTTGGAACTTACTTTAGGCTTAGACTGATTAAACTCTGTTAGGTTAACTGTATAGGACATTGCTACCTGTTTTGGAACTAATATTTCTTTCTCTCCCTTAGAAGCAAGTCCAAGATTTTCTCTTGCAGCAGTATCTAGATATTGTTTTGTTTGATAATACTGATTTTCTAGTTGTTGATTGTCATTTTGTAATTTTTGTAAATTATTTTGTTGCTTTATAAGGGCTATCTGTTTCTGTAAATTATAATTTGTTTGAATTGCCTTAACACCACTCCAGGTAATTAAAAGGATAACTACGACAAAACCAACTTGTCCAATAAATTTTAGATCGTTAAAATTATTTAAGAAATAATTAATTTGTTTCCTGTACTTTAAATTTATTTTAAAATCTTTCACAAGAGTTATTATATAACTTTGGAGCAATTCTGGTATACTGTATCAGATAATTCAACTGGGGGTGTAGCTCAGTGGTTAGAGCAGTCGGCTCATAACCGATTGGTCCCTGGTTCAAATCCAGGCACCCCCACCATATTGGAATGAAGACATTTCGACTAGTGACGCATAAGGCTCCTTTAAGGTGTAATGCGTCATTTTTTGTGCATCAAAACCGACCTATCTCCAGATAATGTTATGGCTCATTACTATGATCTATACAAAGTAGAGCAATCTTTCAGATTGAGTAAACATGACATTCAGATTAGGCCAACCTTCCATTATAAGAGAGAACGA
>JAJZHX010000022.1 GCA_021804315.1 bacterium | reverse complement strand
TAGCAAGCTTAATATCTTATCGTAGGGTAACTTAGATTATTAGAGATTAATTTATGAAATTAAGAGTCGTCTTAATAGAAGTAAATCCCCTTTTAGCCTACTTTAATTTGTTGGGTACAACACTACTCGCACATTTAATAAATTTATTAGTTATTATTATAATTTTATTTTTATTGTTTAAATTGATTAGAAAAATTTATTTAGAAACTAATTTTTGGCAGAGAGACTTAAAGTTTATAGAGATTATCTTACCAGGATTTTATGACACTAATACTGCTACTTATCGGGCATTGTTTGAATCTTTCCATGGATTAGCATCAAGCTCGTTAATTGCTCTTGAGGTTGTTAATTTAAAAGGTCAAGGCATTAGGTTTCTCATCGGCTGCTCTAAGGCCGATTACCAGACAGTTAAAAGTATTATAAAAACCGCTATCCCGGGCGTTGCTCTACAACCAGCTGAGGACTATCTAAGTAAACTTAAAAGTTTTAAGTTAGTAAGTTATAAACTTAAAATACCTTTTTATAATAGTCTATCTGAAGAAAAAAGTGCTTCTTATCTTGGAGCGATGGTTGATTTAAACAACCAAGCAACAATGGCTTTTCAAACGGTTATTCAACCTTTAGATTATAGCTTTAATAAGCAATGGCAACATAAAATAAATCAAGGACAAATTAAAAATCACCGATGGCTTATAAAACTAAGCTTATTGCCTAAAAATATTATTTATAAGTTGTTTTTTGCTAGATCGAATTTTTACTCTATGAAGAGTAAATCAAAAAATAAATTAGAGAATCCTTTATTTAAAACCAGTTTAAGACTATTAATCAGCAGTGACAATCAGGGCTTATTGAAAAGTAAAGTTAACGAGTTTAGCAGTTTATTAGCTTCGAATAACTTTAAAGGCCAGTTGTTAACTAAAACAACAGTTACTTTTAACTCTTATGAGTTGTTTAAACGAAGAGTTATTGCTCCATTTAAAACTAATAATATCTTGTCTAGCTCAGAACTAGCCAGTCTATATAATATGCCTCTTAAGAGCAGTTATTTAAATGCTGGTTTAAACAAAAATCTCAGCCATCAATTAATAGGCCTAAACTCAAAGCCTACAAAACATGATCTAATTCTAGGTAAAAGCGATGACCAATCGAAAAAGACTTTCATTGCCTTATCGACGCTAGAAAGGCAACGTCATATTTATATTGTTGGCGCAACCGGCAGTGGTAAGTCAACTATGCTTAAATATGCGCTTTATCAGGATATGAAGAATAATAACGGCTTATTACTGATTGATCCTCATGGAGATTTAGCTGAAGACATATTACGATTAGTGCCAACTAAACGACTAAAAGATCTAATTTACTTTAATCCGGCTGACCCTCATAACCAGCAAACCATTAATCTTTTAGAAATACCGAAAGACTTGTCGTCAGTCGAACTAGCTAGACATAAAGATATGGTTGTTGAATCAGTAATTTCTATATTTCGAAAGACTTTTGAAACCAATAATACTAAAGCCTATAGAATCGAGAGAATTTTAAGTAATGTTATTTACACTGCCTTATCTATAGAAGGAGCCACGCTTTTTACCCTTCGAAGCTTATTGACAGATAAAAACTTTAGAGACAAGGTTGTTAATAATTTAGCTGATGCTAAATTAAGAAATTTTTGGCAAGAAGAATTTAATAAAGCTGGTGAATATCAAAGAGTTAAATTACTGCAAGGTCCGCTGTCAAGGATAGATAGATTTGAAAGAACCCAAGCGCTCAATAATGTTCTTAGTAACAATAAATCAACACTCGATTTCCAGCAAATTATTAATTCTAACAAGATTTTAATTTGTAATTTGAGTAAGGGGGCCTTAGGAGAAGATGCATCAAGCGTACTAGGCGGTATAATACTGGCTAAAATGCAATTATCTGGCTTAAGTCGTCAAAACATTACTATTAAAAAAAGAACACCCTTTTATATGTACATCGATGAATTTCAAAACTATGCCAGTGAAGCTTTTATGAGCTTGTTTTCAGAAGCCAGGAAGTATGGCTTAGCGATTACGATGGCTCAACAATCGCTTGCACAAATTAAGGATAAAAATTTACTGGCAACTATTTTAGATAATACAGGTACAGTTGTTGTGTTTCGACAACAGAGCCTATCTAGCCAAAAACTATTACTCAATTTCTTCCAGCCTTATATAGATATTTATGAGTTGAGTAATCTAGAATTAGGCCACTTTTATATTAGTATACGAGCTGTTAAGCTAAGACAACCGATTAGTGGCCAAACAATATTATTAAAATAAAGATGATTTAGTAAGGAACTAAAGTTGGCTCAATCTATCCTTGATAGCTTCAAGCTCTTTCATTTGTTCTTCCTGCAAGTTAGCTAGATAGGTTAAGGTGTTGTGATCAGTTGCAGCTTTAGCATCTTGTTGATCTTGAATAACATTTTGGCCAACCATAATGACCGGCAATAGAACAAGTTGCAAAAAATTCTGAGATATCCAAGCAATTAATGTGATCATGCTTGTGGTAATTATCCATTTTGGAAAAGCTACTTTAAAAGCCGGATTTATTGTTACTAGTATTGCTGGTAGCGATAATAAAGACAATAAGGCGAATATGTAAGCTGACCACATCGAGCCAACCCCTTTAGTAATTGCTACCGCCAGAGCATTATTAAATTTATTAACTTTTGTCTCTTCTTTTTTGAGAAAATCTTTTGGGTTGATAACGTTCTTATTTGGGGTGTGTCTATCCATTATTAGCATTATACCAAGCATTTAAATTTAATAAATGTTGATCGGCAAACTACCTATGGTTTTGTAATAACTTAATGATTAAATATTTATGTCATATAAAGCTCGAAAATAACTTTATACGTTTATTATTTTGGTGAATAAAGTCATAGACTACCAGAGTTGGTTAAGCTACTTCGGATTATTTTTGCTACTCATAAAATATAATTGTCGGCTTTTTTAAAGCTCCAGATAGATTAAGAGTGATTTAAATAGCTAGTTAATTTACTTAGTTATTGGTTAGCTGTAGCTATGATTGCAGTCTCAGGCACGATCATGGCGATTAATATAATTAATCTTAAAAAAATATTATATTCAGACACTGGTACAGTTAACTACTAAAGGCAGATTGAGAGCGTGAGAAGCGTAATTGGTAATTTGGCCACTACAAGCATAAATTTCTGGGTTATTAATTACACCTGGCAGGTTGCAATTATAGCTAAGATTTAAGTTAGAAGTATTGGGATTATAGGTGGTTGAACCATCGCACTGCAGTTGATCTTGTGTAGAATAATAATTTGTCCTATAACAATCTAAACTTATATTGCTAGCTGAACTAAAAATACTGCCATTACAATTTAAGAAATCTGAAATTGCCGGTTTTATTGATGAGCATGTCATGTCTGTCACAATATAGTCGACGGTCAATTGAACAATCGAGGCGGAATCTGAACAATTAAGAGTCGTATTAGCAAAAAGATCAGTAGGCTTATTCGATTGTTTAACAGTTGATTTATTTTTTAAATGTACTGCTACTGTATTTTTATGAAAAGTAGTATTTGTCTTAGTATTTTTAGAAAAAAATATTTGGGTAAGGGAGAAAATAACAGTAATAATCATAACAATTAATAAAGATTTTTTACTAATTATGATTACAGTCTTTCTGTATTTATTCATGCCTATAGTATAGCCTTGATTAGAATAATAAAGTCAATCTTTCTAATAGTTAACTTAGAAGTCTCTTTTACAACGCCGAACTTTTTAGCTAAAGATGCTTCAGCTTTAAACATTTTTCATTACTCTGTTATAGACTATTTCAGATTGTTTATTTTTTATGTGTTACATTGACTAAAACATTAAATATGGGTAGCTAGGGTAAATAATGCTTCTAGCTGAATCCTTTCGTCCTCAGACACAAACTTGAGTTGGCTATTTATTATTTCTGTTGGGGAGCTTGACAGCCGCTTGGCTAACCGGCACTCCATTGTCTCTAACTTCATCAATGATCTTAGCTTTAATACTAGGATCAATAACTCTAAATGTAGACATTATTTTAATCTCCCTAATTACTTTAATTGTACTGCCTGAGCTCACACAGTATGTCTATTGTAAGGGGAGTGGGACAGTAGTGGCTCTACGTTAATTGCTAGCACCAAGCTTGGTCGTAGGTGCTACATCATGGAGAAATCGCCCGTGTATGCCGAAGTTGCCCTGCAACGCTGGGAGAAACAGACAGGTCAAAAACGTAAACTGGTATCAAGGATAAATGGAGATGGTCAAAAATAAAAAGACCATCAAGAAGTTGGTTGATGAGCTAGAAAAATCTGGAAACGTAACGGTGGCTTGCTCAAAAGCAGACATCTCTTACGCTACATATTACCGCTGGCGTAAGGAGGACCGTGAGTTTGTGGCATTGACCGATGAAGCTGTACAAATAGGTCGTGAGAATATGACGGGATTTACAGAATCCAAGCTAATTAAGAATATCAGTGACGGACACGAGCGAGCTATTGAGTTTTATCTGAAACATAACGACCAGCGATATAAAGACGTGAATAGGCTCAAGCTCAGACTAACCCCGTCTGGGACTATTGCACCAATAGCCTTAGTGTAGTTTGTGAGAGATGAATTAGAAGGTACTGAGACCTACGATACCCCTGATAATGTGGTATAATAAAAGGGCTTACACCTTTATAACTTTTACGCCTGATTACGCAGATTTTGTCTGTGGACTTGCATATAAGAAAGCAGCCACGGACAACCTGTGCAAGCAGGCGTAAAGGTGTAAGCAATCCGTTCGTGGTTGCTTCTTTATTCAATGGCGACCCGAACCGAAAGGTCGCCGTGGCACAAAAGACTCTACAGAACGCAAAACAGACTAAAAACGATGAGCACTATACTCAACTGGTTGACATAGAGAATGAATTAAAACATTATCGTGATCAGTTGAAAGGAAAGGTCGTTTTTTGTAACTGTGATGACCCGTATGAAAGTAATTTCTTCCGCTATTTTGCACTGAATTTCAATAAACTTGGGCTCAAGCAACTTATAACAACTAGCTATAGACCATCGCCTGTCGCCAATACGCAACTAGGACTATTCGGTGATGACACCACTCTTAAGCCAGTAAAAGGTCGTCCGAAAATTACGGCCAATAAATTTATTATCAACGAAGTAGACGACATTAATGGTGATGGCGCATTCAATCTAAGGGATGTTGCAGAACAACTAAAAGCGAATAAGAATAACGAATGGGCACCGCTAAAGGGTGATGGTGATTTCAGAAGTGACGAATGCGTAGAGTTATTAAAGCAAGCGGATATCGTTGTTACTAATCCGCCATTCAGTCTATTCCGTGAGTATGTTGAACAACTAGTCAAGTACGACAAAGGGTTTATTATCGTGTCCCCAGACAGTGCGTTGCACTATAAGGAAATATTTGTGCTTATACGAGATAGTAAATTGTGGCTAGGAGATGGAAGAGCAAAACAATTTATGCAGCCAGACGGCACCATAAAGAAGTTTGGCAATATAGGATGGCTGACTAACCTAGATACTACAAAAAGACACGAGACACTAACCATGTATAAAAGGTACTCACCAGATGAGTACCCACATTATGACAATCTTGATGCTATTGATATCAGTAAAACCGCTGAAATACCCTACGACTACAGTGGATTAATGGGTGTACCAGATACGTTCTTAGATAAGTTCAACCCAGATCAATTTGAGCTTATCGGTATACCTTTCGGAAACTTGGGCAAAGAGATAGGTGTAACCAGAAATCATCGTGGACGTACCGATATAGCGCTGACCATAGATGGCAAAACCAGCTCTCCGTATTCAAGAATCATTATAAAGAGAAAGGTTGAGCTATGAAAATTGAATTGAACAGAATCAAAGTCCGTGATGTGGTAAATGGCTATAAGGATAGTCAGGAAGAGGGTGTCGTTGCTTACGATGGTAAACTAGATATTCGTCCAAAATATCAGCGTGAGTTCGTTTATACGGGTAAGCAGCGTGATTCTGTCATAGAAACAGTTCGTAATGGCTTCCCACTAAATGTAATGTACTGGGTGGTGAAAGATGATGGTGGTTACGAAGTACTAGACGGTCAGCAGCGCACCATAAGCATTGCTCAGTATGTTAATGGGGATTTTTCTATTGACGGCACTTACTTCCATAGCCTTACAAATGATGAGCGAGAACAGATTCTAGATTATGATCTCATGGTCTATCTTTGTGAAGGCACCGATCGTGAGCGGCTCGATTGGTTTCGTATCATAAATATAGCTGGTGAAAAACTTACTGACCAAGAGCTGCGCAATGCGGTTTACACGGGCACATGGCTTAGCGATGCCAAACTCAAGTTTAGTAAAAGCAATTGTGTGGCATATCTGCTGTCCACGGACGGCGGGTCACTTCTCACCGGCTCACCGATTCGCCAAGAATATCTAGAAACTGTATTAAGTTGGATAAACAACGGTGACATCGAAGAGTATATGTCACGTCATCAACATGACCAAAATGCCAATGAGCTGTGGGATTACATCCAGGGTGTGGTTGAATGGGTTAGGAAAAACTTTAGTTATCGCAGAGAGATGAACGGAGTTGCATGGGGTGACTTATACAATAGGCACAAAGACGACCACTTAGATCCTGACGAAATTGAAACCAAGACCAAGCAACTCATGCAGGACGAAGATGTTACAAAAAAATCTGGCATCTATCCGTACATTTTAACTGGTCAAGAAAAGTGGCTCTCAATTCGAATCTTTAATGACCGTGAAAAACGTGAAGCCTATGAACGTCAAAATGGAATTTGCCCCGTATGTGGGCAACATTTTGATATCAGTGAAATGGAAGCAGATCACATCACCCCATGGAGCGAGGGTGGTAAAACTGTGAGTGAAAATTGCCAGATGCTCTGCAAAGACGATAACCGGCGAAAGAGCAACATCTAGGCTAGACTTTATATTTCTTTGCGGTACCTTTGCTGTGTATGGAAGTAAAGATATCTCTCAGATATTGCTTGTATGCGCGTAAGTCTACAGAGCAGGATGAGCGGCAAGCCATGAGTATCGACTCGCAAATTAAGGAAATGGTTGCTATGGCACAACGTGATGGCATACAAATCATGGCCATAAAGCAGGAAAGTCACTCGGCAAAGCTGTCTAAGAGGTACCCGTTAGACTAGACACGTTGTCTATGAGATCTCGTTAGTCAACAGATGTATATTAAAACAGGCAGGCGGTAGCCTGCTTGGGCTTAAAGCTAACAATTTTAATTAAACTTTTAATAATAAATATACTACTGTTAGTAACAGGAGGAAGGATTTAGTATGGCTCAGTATATTAGCAATGAGAAGAAGGAACAGATAATTAAACAAATAAGAGATGAGGGCAAGAAAGTAGCCGAAGTAGCTAAAGACAATGAAGTTAATCCTAAAACTATCTACAACTGGTTAAGAGATGGTATTAAGGGAGATAGTAGTGCTTTAGAGATTGCTAGGTTAAGACGAGAGTTAGATGCAGTCTATAGTGTACTAGGCAAGGTTACTGCTGAGCTAAAGCACCCAAAAAAATAGTTCTGCTAAGAGAAGTAGATATTGGACAGCGTAGCCAGTTAATTAAAGCTCTAGGCTTAGCTCACTCTACCGCCTATT
>JAJZHX010000021.1:7620-8086 GCA_021804315.1 bacterium | reverse complement strand
AAACGGTAGTACATATACCGTATCAGTTTGTAGAGCTATTATTCCCAATGCTGTTCCAAGAGCAAACGCTCCAACATCCCCCATGAAAAAACGAGCAGGATATATATTAAACCAGGTATAGCTAAGTAATGAACCAACAATGGTTAAACAAAAACCTGCTAAAGCAAATTTGTGCTCCAGCATTGCAATAATTGCATATGTAGCAAACGATGAAGCTAGTAAGCCACCTGCTAAACCGTCTAAACCATCGGTAAAGTTAACAGATATTGCAGTCGACATAACTACTAGCCAAAATATAAATATTATAAAAATTCCCACATGCCAATTGTTAACCCATGGTAAATGGATGTAGTTTACACCTAGTTTATTATAAAACCACCAACCACCAATTAGTGCCACAATACTATAAAGACCAAACTTTAATTTGGCACTCATGCCTGCTATGCCTTTACCGTTACTAGATCGG
>JAJZHX010000021.1:0-7610 GCA_021804315.1 bacterium | reverse complement strand
ATAGTGTCATCAATAAGACCGATTATGCCCGCTCCAAGTAAACCGGCTACCGGTAGCCAGGTTTGATCTCTCCTCAGATTAGCAATAATTGTAACTAAAGCCGTTGCTATTATGAATATTAGGCCTGCCATAGTCGGAATGTTTCTTTTGTGTTTTTCAGCATGAAGCCTTGCATAAACCGTCGCCTTACCACCTGACCAAGCTTCAGTTCTTGGCTTTTTCCACCATTGTTTTTTATAAGATATCGTAGTGTAAATAGGAGTAATTATCATACTTAGGGCAAAACCTGCAATCCCTAAAGATAAGACCCTGATAAGATTATGTGCACTGATAAATATTTGTAGTGAATTCATATTATTTAAATTTAATGATTGTTTTCGTTTATTATACCTTAAGTCCTAGGGATCACGTAGCCCTCGTTAATAAGCATATGAGCTAAATCAGCAAATACAGGCTGTGAAGCATTAGTACCGGCATAACCTGCTACGTTCGGCTTTATATTATAAACTATAATTGTATATTGAGGTTGATCACCACCGACAAAACCGATATAGGTTCCATTAAAAATATTTTTATAATAACCACCGGTAGGTGCTGCCACCTGAGCAGTCCCCGTTTTCCCTCCAACAATGTAATTTGCTGGAAAATTCATAAATGTTGAACCACCATGAAGATAAGCTTTAACCACATTTTGTAGCAAAGGAATCATATCTTTTCCAACACTAGGTGCAACAACATTTTTTTCTAAAATTTTAGGTTTATTAACTACTATTTTACCGCTAGGCGAAATCAACTCGGACACTAAAGTAGGTTTAAAATATATCCCTCCGTCAATCACACTATTAAAAGCTGCTAGTTGCTGAATAGCTGTCATGGTAACACCCTGACCAAAAGCTGTATTCGCGTACGTTAAATTAATACTCGGATCCGCCATGTCTGGAGGAGGCACATAGCCTGAGGCTTGATAACCCTGTTCTATGCCTGTAGGTTGGCCTAAACGAAAATGATTAACCATATAATTATGCCAGGTATCTATGCCTTTAGCTGTTATTTGCGTGTGCCCTTTATTGCTCATTTGCATTAACATCCAGGTTGCTCCAGTATTTAAAGATAAAGATAAGATACTGGCTATGTTTTGCTCTCTTGCCCCGCCATCTATTGATATATCGTGGATATTAAAGCCATCAATAACCCAGTGTGCCGGATCATAGAAAGATTCACTGGGCGTAATTGCTCCAACATTAATCGCCGTCGGAGTTGTTAGGGTTTTCATGGTAGAGCCAGGCTCAATAGCATAATCAACTGCCGCATTTTGAAATAATTTCTGATTACTAACATTCTGATAATTATTAGGGTTGTATGTTGGATAATTAGCCATCGCTAAAACTTGACCGTTATAGGGGTTCATAATGATGGCGCTTAGTTGATGAGATTTAGTCTTTTTATACTCGCTAGCTAAGATTTTTTCCATTTGTGCTTGCATTGATAAATTAAGGGTTGTAACAACGTTATCTCCTGGCTTAGGAGGTATATCAATATTCCCTTTACTAGCAGCTAAAGGCACCCCATTAGCATCAGTAATTGCCTTTAATCTTCCCGGTGTCCCAGATAATTGCTTATTCATGGCCTGTTCTAATCCATATTCACCTACTCCGGAGTTATTAACAAAACCAAGAACTTGAGCAGCCAGAGAACCGTCTGGGTAAGCACGATAATCTTGCCCCTGACTACCAATACCAGGCATTTTATAGGATAAAATTTTACTATTTTGACTGGCAGTTATTTTATGCGCCAAAATAACGTACTGAGTGCCTTTAATGCTCATTAATGACTTATAGTTATTAACGTTACCGCCTATTACGGAAGTAACTCTGCTAGCTGTTTTATTAAGGTTTTTAATAAGTGGCGGATCAGCATATAACGTATAAAGCTCCTGGTTTAAAACAATCGGTACTATCGAATTACCCTCTTTAGCCTCAATCAGCCCCCTTGTAGCAGGAATATTATAGGCTTCTAATTGATAACTTAACGCTTTATTTTTGTACTTCTGATAATGTATCACCTCAATATTAAATAGCTGTATTATAAATACAACTATTACAATAACCAGCAAACCATACCAAAGCTTAAGCCTTGCATTTATAGAATCGTCTTTGTTATCGTTTGAAGAAACCATCTAACAAGACATTATAAACTTTTTGAATAAGAAAATAACTGTTTTAGCTTAATAAAATTTAGTTTTGGGCTGCTCCAGAGGGAGAAACCGCAACCATTGATTTAGCCACAGAACTATTGTCTATTCTATTTATAGATTGTAATCTTGCTGATTCAACTTGAAGATTACTTTCTTGATTTTTTAAATTAGCTTGAGTTTGTTGCAAATTATTAATCTGATAACCAAAAGCATTAGTTCTTGTTACCTGAGAAAGATAAAACATTCCTAGTAAACAAGCTAGCACAATCAAAGTCAGGGTGTTAGAAACTGGACCGAGAGATTTTGCTTGTGCCTTAAAACTAACTGCATTTTGATTTCTGGCAATAAACCTCGAACGGTTCATTGCCAGAGAACTTGAGTATGTCATTTTTTTTCCTTTTTTTATATTTATTTTATATTTATTTAGTCCAGCCTCTATGATCAAACAAAGAGGCTGGCAAAGCTTAGCTTTAGACCACTTTAACGTGGATCTTATAAGCTCGGGAGCTACTTTTTACCTGTATAGGCATGTTAGTTCCCTTTCTTGTTTATTTTCACTGCGACTCGTAGTTTAGCACTACGAGCACGCGGATTATGGACGACTTCATTGGGGCTAGCTGTGACCGGTCTCTTGGTTATAAGCTGAAGTTCAGCGTCTAACCGATTACCGCTTAAAGCTTTAAAAGCTTGTTTGACTAGACGATCTTCTAGACTATGAAAGCTGATAACTGCAATACGGCCATCAGGCTTTAAGAGATCTGGCCACAGTGTTAGGCTTTTCTCTAATAGTTCTAGCTCGTTATTTACAGCTATTCGTATGGCTTGAAAGGTACGAGTCGCTGGGTGCAACTTGCCTCTTTTTCGCCAAACTTGAGCCACTATACTTGCTAACTCATTAGTACTACTAACAGGCCTAGACTTTATTATGGCTTTAGCAATACTAACAGCTTTTGGTTCCTGCCCATAGCGTCTTAGAATGTCAACTAATTGAGCTTCACTATAGTTATTAACTACTTGTTCGGCTGTTAGTAGTTGGCTTTGATCCATTCGCATATCGAGCGGGCCAGAGTTATTTATTGAAAAACCGCGCATGCCCTCGTTAAGGTGCGGTGACGATACCCCTAAATCTGCCAAAATAAGATCAAATTGTCGTCCTGCTTGCTTTAGTGCTTGGCTAGCAGAATAAAAATCCTGCCAGCGTATTTCAATCTTATTAGCCGGAAATACTTTTTTTAGTTCCTCGATCGCATTTTTATCACGATCAACTAATACAGATTGATTGAGGCTTCCAATTTTATCGGTTATTACTTTAGCGTGACCACCGTACCCTGCCGTCAAATCCAGGTAGTTTTGACCTGGCCTAGGGCTTAAGTACTCAATCACTTCATTAAGTAGTACCGGTATATGTTTGTTTATATTTTGGTTTTTGTTTTGGTGCATCTATTCTTAGCAATTTTTTATGTTTGCAAGGTCACCTAATCAGCAGTCAACTTTTTGTTTTTGTAAGAGTTTTTGTTTTTGATATGCACAGCAAATTGTATTACTACGATTCGCTACGCCTAAGTTTGAGAGACTTATGTGTGAGGTGGAGTTTTGGGAGGTGTTTTTTAAAAAGAACAAAGCGTTTTTTAATGTGGTTCGCTATCTGATATCCACTTGTTGGCTGCCGAATAGCTAAACTCGATAACCTATGCTTACCTATTCGTCTGTTTATTTTAATTGTTAAAGAACAATCTCTAGGCCGGTATTAAACGCCAATACCGCCCAACACCAACGGCAACTACATCTCGCTTAATACCTGCGTAGTCAAGCAAATGTTGCTCAATGGTGATACGTCCTTGCTTACCATCGAGAGATTGCTCGATCTTGCCCATCCTAAACTGAACGTTAAGATCGGCTACTCTCTCGTCAAGGATGTCACCATCTAGGCGTGGTTCAACTAAGTTATTCCAGACATCTTTTGGATAAAGATGCAGATACTTGCCAAACCCACGAGTTATGACTGCTCCGCTACTAAACTTGTCACGAAGTTCCGGCGGAATTGTTAACCGCCGTTTATCGTCAAGTTTTCTTTCGAAGTAATCTACCGTGGCCATTAGTGTCCTTTAAATTACTAGTGGTTTTTGTTTTTCAAAATGATTACACTGTTTTGCTGTACCATTTCTACCCACTGTCATGAGTGTACTACCCACTTACACCCACTGCAAGTATATAATAGCTAAATTAGTGGTGTTTATAACACCAGTTATCCACAGTTTTATAGAAGTTAGTATACAAAACACAAAATATAGCGCTATTTAGATTTTAAAAAGCGCTATAGGGTATAACTACTGAGATTAAATATTAGCCGTTATGATTACTGGTTGGCGGTAAAACAAGTTCTTGAGTAGGTATGTCGCTACCATGTTCAGTAGCGGTGGTGGTATTGGTTTCTTGTGTAACGTTTTGTTCAATATTTGCTTGTTGTAGATCATGTTGCATTGCAATATTTTCCTTTTTAAGATGATTAGCTTCTCTGTTAGACACTTCAATTGCGCCCGCTCCAATAGCTCCAGTCGCAAGACCTGCAACTAATACTTTTCTCAAAAATCCTGGCCATTTACCAATATTTTTTCCGACTTCTAAGCGTCTTTCAAATACCCCAGTCTGTCTGTTAATTCTATCAGTTGCATTAGTATTACTAAATCTATCCATGGCTTGAGATAAATTAGCTGGTGTTGAAATATTTGAATTTTTATGCATGTATAGAACATTATCATATTTTAGTATAATGGTCAAGCTTATTTTATTGAATTAGCTAATTTATATCTATTGGTTGGCCTGTTTCAGCCTCAAAAAAACTAATTCCTTGTTTTTCTAAAAAGTTTTTAAAACCTTGATACATGCCTTTTCTGGCTTCTTCATGCCAGTGCCAATCGTGAATTGGTATAACGTATTTTGGTTTCAATTCTAAAGCCAGGTTAAGAGCTTTAATTGATGCCCCCCATGGCGCAGTCATAGGTAAAGCTAAAATCTCTTTAGTTTCATTAAAACTGTGGCTATCACCTGGATGAGATATTTTATCTAAATAATGAATACCGATTTCTTGCGGTATAGGGAACAATGGTTCAGTCGACTCATGGGGTGAGTTGAAGAATCTAATACCTTCAGATTGACTGGAAGTAGCACTAATCCCTTCTGATTTTAGCTGATCTACAACTTCACCAGGAGCCGTAATCCTTGTATTAGGGAATTTAGCTACTAAGTCTTTAACAAACGGCATATAAATATGGTCCTGATGATTATGGGTGATTAAAATATCATCTAGCTTTGCTAGCTTAGCTATATCAAAGGCTGGATAACTATAAACACCCGGATCAAATAAACCAACTCTTTGCTCCCCCTCAACTAATAAACAAGCGTGTACAAACTTAGTAATTTTCATGGCTTTCTCCTTATCTTGCTATTATTTTTATCATGATACGCTAGTTGCTTCCGTAATTTATCTAACCTAACAATTTTGGATTCATATTGTTTTAAAAGGCTTGAATACTGCCAATTAGGCACCATGATATGGCCAAGTTTCTTAATGTTGTCTAAATATTCAATTAGACTAAAGAAGTCACCGTCACCAGAAACAATGATTGCTTTATGGTAATTGGCTAATTCTTTCATAGCATAAAGAACTATTTCGGCATCAACATTACCTTTGACAGTTATCTTATCTTTTTCTTCACTATTATCCTCCTTTGAATCAGGATTAATAACGTCAATAGTTGGCTTGAGAACAATTAAATAGCCAAGTTCATGCATATATTCGTAAAGTGCTTCGTTATCACTCATGTACCCTATAAACATATAGGCTCTATCTACTTTATGTTGCTTTTTAAGATATTGCCGGAACTTCCGCCAATCCATCTTCCACCCCATCCGCTGAATGCCTAAGTTTAAGTTTTGACTATCGATAAAGGCATAGGTGCTAAGTTGTTTATTTACTTGCATGCATTTTCACTTACTTGATTACTTGATTAATATTACTAATTGCCACTCTTACCTGTTCAGTTGTATCACGATTTCTAACGGTCACAGTGTCATCTTTTAGGCTATCAAAATCAACTGTTACACAAAATGGCGTACCAATTTCATCCTGTCGTCGATAACGCTTACCAATATTACCATTATCATCCCAGATTACTGTTTGATAACTATTTTTCAGATCCTTGTAAACCTCTTTAGCTTTATCTACTAACTCTGGTTTGTTTTTAAGCAGTGGTGAAACAGCAATTTTTACCGGAGCAAGCGAAAAAGGTAATTTTAAATAAATACGCTTTTCACCATTAATCTCATCTTCGCAATAAGCTGTACTTAAAACTGCCATCACAGCCCTTTCGACACCAAAAGAAGGCTCAATCACATGAGGCAAGAAAGGCTTGGAGCCATCTTTGGGAATATAGAGCATTTTTTTACCACTGAATTTTTCAATATTTTTAAGATCAAAATCCGTCCGATAAGCCAGCCCAAGTAATTCTTCCCTGCCAATTGGAAAATCAAACTCAAAGTCAACTGTTCGCTTACTATAATGAGCTCGATCATTTTCTGGAACTTCCAGCTCATGAACCTCAGATCTGCTAATCCCTAGTAATCCTAACCACTGCCAGATAAGCTCTCGCCACATATCAAATGATTCTTGCCAATTTGACTCAGCAACAAAATACTCTATCTCCATTTGTTCAAATTCTCTTGAACGAAAAATAAAATCTCTAGGACTTATTTCGTTACGAAAGGCTTTCCCTTGTTGAGCTATACCAAAAGGTAAATCTGGGCTAAATGAGTCAACTATATTTCGAAAATTTGTAAATATGCCCTGAGCAGTTTCAGGTCTTAGGTAACTTGAAGATTGAATATCATAAGCAATTAATCCATTAAACTGTCTCTCTTCGGGAACGACAAAGCTTTTCAGCTGATTATTGTCATGTTTATTTTTTAATTTTATTTGACTATTGGCAATAAAGGCATCTTCTTGGGCTTCAAAACCCATCCAGGTTGGACCAACCTGTGTTTTAAACATCATGTTGAATTGTCTAACACTACTTAAATCATTGCCTTTAGGACTTTTAATATTATTATCTTTAAGTAAGCGCGTTATTTCATGATCTAAAAGACCTTCTGATCTAATATTATTATCTTTCAGTAAGTGATCGGCTCGATACATTTCATGAGTTACCAGATCCTCGACCATGGGGTCAGAAAATGTATTAACGTGGCCTGAAGCCTGCCAAACCTTTGGATTCATAAGAACAGCACTGTCTAAGCCATAGATATCCTGCCGATCGGTAACGAATGTTGCCCACCACAACTGCATAATATTACGCTTTAGTTCAACGCCAAGTGGACCGTAGTCCCAAGTACCAGATAAACCGCCATAGATATCACTGCC
>JAJZHX010000020.1 GCA_021804315.1 bacterium | reverse complement strand
TTGAAGTAATCCTCTCCTGAAGAGCCCCCATTTCTTGCTGTAGATTTGGTTGATAACCAACTGCACTAGGCAATCGACCAAGTAAAGCTGAGACTTCTGATCCAGCTTGCGTAAAACGAAAGATATTATCTATAAACAGTAGTACATCATTGCCTTTATCTCTAAAGCTCTCGGCAATCGTTAAGCCCGACAAACCAATCCTCAGACGAGCTCCAGGTGGTTCATTCATTTGGCCAAAGACTAGGGCAGTGTTTTTAAGCACACCTGCCTCCTTCATCTCACCGTAAAGATCATTACCTTCTCTGGTTCTTTCTCCAACGCCAGCGAAAACTGAATAGCCCTGATGGAATTTAGCAATATTATTAATTAACTCTTGAATTAAGACTGTTTTACCAACGCCAGCCCCACCAAAAAGGCCAGCTTTACCTCCTTTTGTCATCGGACAAATAAGGTCAATAACTTTAATACCTGTCTCTAGGATTTCAACTTTAGGAGATTGATCAATTAGCGGTGGGGGACTCTTATGAATTGGCCCAAATTCATTAAAATCTGTACTAAGGTTGTCGATTGGCTCACCTGTCACATTAAACATCCGGCCTAAAGTCTTTTCACCGACCGGCACACTAATAGCCGCACCTGTATCAGTAACCCTAGCCCCTCGTTGCAGGCCATCCGTTGACGACAAAGCAATTGTCCTGACGCTGGACTCACTTAGGTGTTGAGCAACCTCCATGTAGATAGTTTGACCCTGATGTTCTACGGTTAGGGCATTATAAATTGGCGGTAGATTATCATTAGCAAACTCAACGTCTACAACCACCCCAACTATTTGGGTAATTTTACCTAATTGATGTGTCTTTTTAACTGCAGTTTGTTCAGTCACTATTTTTCTCCTTACTATCTAGTTAGTTTAATTATACCTATTTTTAGCCATTTAATGCCTCGACGCCACCAGATATTTCCGCTAATTCTTGAGTAATAGCCGCCTGACGAGCAGTATTTAAGGCCAGGGAATAGTCATCAATCAATTCATTAGCATTATCGGTGGCATTCTTAGTAGCTACCATACGCATAGCATGTTCGGAAGCTAAACTCTCTAAAACAGCCTGCCAAATCTGAGCTTCAACTAATCTTGTGACAACCTGCTGGCTAACGGTTTCTACATCAGGCTCAAAATTACTAATAGCTACCGAGGAAGATTGATCTGTAGCCAATAGCGGGGTTGGTAATAATTGTAAAATAGTTGCTTGTTGCACGACAACTGATTTAAAAACCGTGTAAATAATTCTAATATCGTCAATTGACTGATCCTGAAATTTAGCCATGATGGTATTGAGTAACGGTCTAATATCGTCAATTTTAGGTTGATCTTCAAAAGGCGGATAAACTGCTAACAAGTCAACTCCCGATAACCTTCTAACAAATTGCGCGCCTTTTGAACCGATGGTTATAACATGCGATTTAACTTTATCGTGAGCATCAGCAGTTAAGCTCTGATTAAGTAATTTTAAAACATTGGCATTATAGGCACCTGCTAACCCGGTATTACTAGTAACAATCAGGTACAGCCTATTTTTAACGCTACGTTTTTCAAATAACGGCAAGTTAGCAACCTCATTCATGGCACTTAAATTACTAAGCAAATGATAGGCAAGCTCCTGATAAGCCAGACTTCTATTTGCATACTCTTGAGCACGTCGCAATTTTGATGCCGAGACTAATTGCATGGCCTTAGTAATCTGACGAGTATTCTTAACCGAATTAATCCGACGTTTTAAGGTGATTAGACTAGCCATATAATTACTTATTGCTCACTTTTTTTAACTTTAACTCGATAACTCGTAGCAATCGTTTTAGCAACTTTTATTAGCTCCTCATTTGAGCTATCAGCCACTTTATTACCGCTATCAATACTACTGACCAATTTAGCGTGCTTAGATTTTAATTCCCGTAAGATAGCTTCTTGAGCTAAGCGAATTTTCTCAACCGGCACATCATCTAGAACGCCATTAATGGCAATAAATAGACTGGCATACATTTCCCAAATTGCATAAGGACTATATTGCGGTTGTTTAAGTAGTTCAGTTAATCTTTGTCCGCGCTCAATGGTTTGCCTTGTCTCTGGGTCTAAATCAGTTGAAAACTGTGAAAAGGCCGCCAATTCCCGAAATTGCGCCAAAGACAACTTTAGGCCACCACCAACCGACTTAATCGCTTTTGTCTGAGCATTACCACCAACCCTAGATACCGATAAACCAACCGATATTGCCGGTCTGACTCCCTGATAGAACAAATTGGTCTCTAAATAAATTTGTCCATCGGTGATTGAAATAACATTAGTTGGAATATACGCACTAATATCTCCGGCTTGTGTTTCTATGATTGGTAATGCCGTCAGTGAACCAGCCCCTAATTCGTCAGCCAATTTAGCTGCTCTCTCAAGTAAACGTGAATGTAAATAAAAGACATCGCCAGGATAAGCTTCTCGTCCTGGAGGACGGCGAAGCAACAACGACATTTGTCTATAAGCAGCCGCATGCTTCGATAAATCATCATAAATTATAAGGGCATGCTGTTTGTTGTCTCTAAAATATTCGCCGATAGTACAACCCGCGTAAGGCGCAAGGTACAATAAAGCAGCCGGATCAGCTGGGCTGGTTGCCACAATAATCGATTGTTCCATCACGCCTTCACGTCTTAAACGATCCTCTAAGGCCGCAACTTTCGATAATTTTTGACCGATGGCCACATAAACATTTATAACACCTGTCTTTTGGCGAGACTGATTAACCATTGTGTCAATAGCAATAGCGGTTTTGCCGGTTTGCCGATCACCAATAATCAGCTCACGCTGTCCTCGGCCAATCGGTACCATAGCGTCGATAGCCGTAATTCCGGTCATTAACGGTTCATGAACACTCTTGCGGGCTAAAACACCTGGTGCCTGCCTCTCCAGTGGACTAGTCTGAGTTGTTTTAATCGGTCCATCACCATCCAGTGGACGACCCAAAGGATCAATAATTCGGCCAATAAGTTCAGGCCCAACCGGCACTTCAAGAACTTTGCCAGATAAGCTAACTTTCGAGCCAGCTTCAACTAAGCTATCATCGCCTAAAATTACTGCTCCAATTTCATCTTCGCCTAAATTAAGCGCAAAAGCCGTAACCACACTACCATCGTTAGCCTTAATTTCTAGCATTTCGTTATAACCGGCACTAGCCAGGCCATATACCCAAGCAATACCATCACCAACTCTGGTAACTACTCCAACATTTTCAATCTCAGGACGAGCTTTTAATTCGCTAATTGCTTTTTTAATATCATTTGATAATTCTGTAATCGATAAATCTGCCACTTTTTAATTTATTCCTTTCCTGTTTCAATAGCTTGTTTAAACTTATTTAATTTTGCCCTAAGACTTAAGTCTAATTGTTTTTCAGGTAAACTTAGGCTAAGGCCACCAATGATTTTCCGATCATAATTTTCACTTATAATAATCTTTTTAACGCTTGGCTCGATTTGCTTAATATATTGTTTAATCTGATTTTTAAGGTTTTCTTCCAGTGGGTAAGCAGTAGTTGCAATTACCTCTAAGTAACCTGCTTGTTGCCAGTATAAGTGAACATCACGCATGATAGAATCTAGATCTTTCACCATACCACTTGCCAGTAGGTAGGCAGCAATATCTTGAGTATACCGCTTTGAATAGCCATTTTTAAGGGTATTGTCTGAAATAATATGAGCTAAATCGGTTCTGGCACTCATACTTTAGCCCTTTCGCTTAAAATACGGCTGATTAGACGTTTGTCACTGTCCTTATCAACCTTTTCTTCGATAACCTCTTCTGTAACTAGAGAGATTAAGCCTACCAAGTCTTTTTCTAATTTAGCTTTAGCCTGTATAGTCTCCTGGTCAATTCTGGCTTTTGTTTCATCAACAATTCGATCAGCTTTATCTCTAGCGACCGACTCAGCATCTTTAATGATCTGTTTGGCTGAACTTTCGGCTTCCGTAATAATTTTATCGGCTTGAGCACGAGATTTAATTAACATTTCTTCAACTTTGTTGTCTAGTTCAACTTTTTCTTTTTCAAGCTGTTCACCTAAGGAGACGCCTTTATCTATTGTTTCGCGTCTTTCTCTTAAAACTTTAATTATTGGACCAAATGCCCAGCGCCTAAGTACAAGATAAGCTAACCCAAAAGTAATTAGCTGGACCAAAAAACTAGAAGGGCTAAAACCTAGCGCTCCAATACCTGATGAACTAGCAAAATTCAATAACGGCACTATGACTAATTAAATCCTTTCTTATTTTTAAGCAACAATAAAAATTGAAGCAAAAGCCAGTAAGCCAAATAGCTCGGCAAGTGCTACGAAAATTAAGGCCTGTCCGAGTAAGCTACCAGCCGCCTTAGGGTTACGGCCAGCTGCTTGAACGTAATTACCGCCGACCACTCCAATACCAATAGCTGGGCCAATGAACCCGCCACCAAGAATTAATCCTTTTGAAATATATTCTGCGTTAACGGTACTTACTGCTGTAGCAAGCATGTGTGATCCGCCGACGATTAAACTTAAATCCGCCATATTTGTTACCTATTATCTCCTTTACTTAAATTAATCATAAATTAACAACCCCAATTATTGACATAAGCCATATCCTAAGCTTCTCCTTTAACGGCAGTAGTTACATTTATTGTTTCAGGAAAAACTTCTTCGGTCAAGTTATCTTCATCATGATGATGAGCGGCATTAACCGCTACCGCTAAATACATAGTGCCTAGTAACGTAAAAATATAGGCCTGGATAAAACAAACCATTAATTCTAGTAGGGTAAAAGGCAGGGCAGTAATTGGTGCTAAGAAATGGCCTAACCAAGCGAAAACTACAATTATCATTTCGCCAATTGTCATATTAAGAAAAAGTCGCAAGCTTAAACTTATAACCCTTATAGCGTCAGAAAACATTTCTAGCAGTCCAATAAAAAAATAAAGAGGGTTAAGCGGATTACCCACAAAAAAGTGCCTAAAGTATTTTCTAAAACCGCCGGATAACTTTATAGAATAAAAATAAACAATTGCCATAGTCACAATACCCATAGCTAAAGTCGCGTCCAAATCAGCTGTAAAAGGCTTAAAAAGCGGTAGTGAGCCAACATGAAAGCCATCACCAGATATTGGCGGTATGATCTCAGAAAGATTATTAAATAGAATAAAAAAGAATAAGGTCATAAAATAGGGAACAAATCTTTTGCCTATGCTAGGATCATCAAAAGCATTTTCAATAGTCGACATAATAAACTCGGCTATCGCTTCAACATATTGAATAACCCCACCTTTAGGTTTAATTGTCATATTGCGAGCCACCCAAATAAAGAAAATTATTGAAAAAATGATTACTATCCAACCATAAAGCATCGAATTAGTTATATTAAAACCATCGATACTTACGACTGAGCCAGGAGCAATATGAACATTAGGCCCACTACTTGCTAAAAGACTAAGACGATTAAGCATGCTCACTTTTTATCCCTAATATTATTACTGGTTAATCTCTTTAAAGATTTCATCACTACTAGGTAGCAACTAACCATCGCTATAACTAAGCCGATCATTGTAAAAAGCGGAAGTGTTTTAAGGAGCTTATCGAGTTCATAACCAGCAATAATCGGTATTAAGACTACCATTGCTAATCGCCAGGTCATATCAAGTGATTCTCTTAAAAACATCTGCTTAGCTTGATCTTGGCTAAAAACTGTCTTTAAAGGGTTTTTTTGACGACCATCTAACTTATGTCCAACGATTTGGGCTTGAGACTTCATTTGCGTTTAATTATACCAACCATGAAGGAGGCCCGCAAGAGAACTAAAATTTCATAGCAAACGCGATATTTCTCTGACTTTTGCTAGCTTAATCTTGGTACCTTGTGGATTTTGTTGGTATTACTGCTTAAACTCTGCTGACGCTAGTCAACCAAAATAAGCCCTTGTAGCACCTTTCATGTAATTAAGATAGGTCCTAAATAAAAATGAATTTTTTATGATTTGTAGTATAATTAAAGTTATGGCAAATATAACAATTTATGGAGCTGATTGGTGTGGCTTTTGCCATATGGCAAGAAATTATCTTGACGATAAAAAAATCAGCTATAAGTATTTAGACGTTGAAGAAAAACCTGAGTATGCTAAAGACGCTATAGATAAATCAGGCCAAAGAGGCATACCAGTCATCGACATCGATGGCAAAATAATTGTTGGTTTTGATAGACCAAAAATTGACGAAGCCTTAAAGATTAGCTAAATTTAGTTAATGGCTTTCGAGGATTATCAGACTAAAGATTCTTTAGTGATAGTTTATACTGGCGAAGGTAAGGGAAAAACTTCTGCGTCACTAGGACTGATGGCTAGAGCCCTAGGATCAAGAAAAAAAGTTGCATTTATCCAGTTTATAAAATATTGGGGCGTAGGTGAACATGTGTTTATTAGAGATATTATGTCTCTATACCAAGACCAGCTGTTCTTCTATAAAGGTGGCAAGGGCTTTTATAAAGCCAAAGACTTATCAGAAAGACATATTTCTGATCAGCAACACCTAAAAGCTGCTAAGGAAACTCTAAAACAAGCTCTAGAGTGTGCCACTTCAGGCAAATATGACATTGTTATTTGTGATGAAATTAATAACGCCCTTCATGACGGGTTAATTAGTTTAGATGATTTTGAAAAACTTATTAAAACTCGCAACCTTTCAACCAGTCTATGTCTAACTGGCAGAAATTATCCGAACGAATTACTCAAATACGCCGATATAGCCACCAACATGACTAAACTTAAACACCATTTTGATAACAAATTTTTAGCTAACCAAGGAATTGATTATTAAAATTCCCTGAGACTGTGTGTAACAACTTTTTAACCAGTAAATCCCTGGCCTTAACTCTCTCCGGCAGATCATTATAATCACTACCAAGAAGTCCCTGACGATTTCTTAAAATTAGGTAAATATCGGCATTTTGTTGCCAATATTGATCCAGTGCATCAAATTTATAAACCTTTGGATCTTGAAAATCACCATTTTCATTAAAAGCTCTAAATCGCTTACTATATTCTTTAAAAGTCTGAAACTGTATGCGATCAATATATTTTGATAAGGTTGCAATAATCGTTTGATTATTAATAGCTGGCTCTTTTTGCATAACTTCGTGACAACGTTGGCAGGGAAATAATGTCGAACTAGGCAAGGCTGTTCTCCCTATAGCACTTTCAAATTGACGGGTCTCTTGGTTAAACACTCTATTATTATCCGGACCAGCCACACATATAAGCGGGACATAATTACTTTTTAAAATTTCATCCGAATATAACAATAAGTTCATTTCTGCGCAATTTGTATGACTGTTTTCTTCAGGTTTATGATTACCGCTAGCTAAAAAAGCTATTCTAGACCTATCTATATCTATGGCCATTATAGATGCGCCTATTTTCATACCACGCCAACTAGTAGCGTCTTCTTTTGAAGCCTGTCTGGCCGCCAAAGCTAATCTACCAAAATTCCTAATTAGCCAATACCTATAATCATCAGCTTCATAGTCAAAAGTAAAAACTTCAGCAGACTTAAAACTAACTTCTAAGCCCTCAGTATCATGTGCGTATGTAGAGATAACATCAAATTCATCTTCGCTTAAGTCAACTTTTAACGAATCTTCGGGGACAATATACCCATTAACATTTTCTAAAGACATAGATATATTATACAACTTTTCTTATTTTTAGCAAAATTGTATTAGACTGTAATTCATGAAAGCAAACCTGTATTTGTTCATAGGCTATCCTGGAGCAGGTAAAACTGTTATCGCTAAAATCATAAACAAACATACTGAAGCCTTTCATATATGGGCAGACGTCGAAAGACACAAGTTCTTTGAACGCCCAACTCACTCTAAAAAAGAAAGCGATGAACTTTATCAGAAGCTGAATGACGCAACTGAATATTTATTATCACAAAAGAAAAGCGTTATATATGACACTAATTTTAACTTTTTAGCCGATAGAAATAAAATGCGACAAATCGCTCAAAAATATAAAGCACAAACCGTTTTAATTTGGG
>JAJZHX010000019.1 GCA_021804315.1 bacterium | reverse complement strand
TCTCTAATGGCAATTTAAACATGGAGTTACCACCCCCTGTTCTACCAGAGAGTTCAGTTGATTCAGGCCGATCGATTGAAGTTGATCCTGGTCTATTAACTCATGAAAACAGTGTTTCCCAGCCGAATGGCTTAAATACTGCTTCAGGTCAAACCGTTACAACCACGGCCCTACCGATGGATAATAACCAAACGAATGCACTCAACTTACCTTCACAAAGTCTGCCTACCAGCACTTCAACAAATACTTTATTGGCTGACGATAAAGACGATATCGAGAAAGAATGGGTTAACAAGGTAAAATCTATTGTTCGTACAACACGTGAGGATCCATATAAACAAAACGAGGAATTAAACCTTTTAAAATTGGATTACCTTCAAAAACGGTATAACAAGGTTTTAAAGACAAGTATTTAATATAACGATGATAGTGTTAATTATTCTTCTAGCAATAATATTGCTTATAGCTCTTATAGTTATACCTTCACTATTTTTATATATTAGAAAAGATAGGCGAGAGCTAAAAAATTTTGAAAGAGGACTGAAAATGATTCCTCTGATTATACATTTGCCACCGCCAAGTGATGATATTGAGTTGGGTGCCAGAGACGCTAGAGACGTAACTGATGAAACAATCAGTCAAGCTACCGCTATGTATGACATTTTAGCTAGTACTATTAAGACAGGGTTTAAAAGTCAATTTTACGGGCAAAGACATTTCTCTTTTGAGATAGTAGGACTGCAGGGTAGAGTATATGTTTATGCAGCTGTTCCAATTACGTTAGTTGATGTTGTCAGACAGGCTATTAATAGTGCCTATCCTACCGCAAGAGTAGAAGAAGTATCAGAACACAATATTTTTAGCCCGGTTGGTCGAATTAGTGGGACTATTGGAGGTGAACTAACCCTTAAAGAAAATTTTGCCTATCCAATCGCTACATTCCAAGACTTAAAACGAGACGGAATGGTTTCGCTTTTGAATGCTCTAGGCTCTTTGAGTAAAGAAGACGGAGCTGGAATACAATTTTTAATTAGACCTGCTGATAAGTCTTGGCGTAAAAAGGCTAGTTTAGTAGCTGATCATAAAAGAAAAGGTGTTAAGGGCCTAGGTTTTGGCGGGTTAGCTAAAGATATAGTAGTCGCTTTTACTAAACCCCCAGCAGGAGATAAAGATGGTGATGCTAAAAAAGACTTATCTAATCTAGAGCAAGCGATTATAGATTCTATAGATGAAAAAACTAGACACCCAGGATTTGAAGTCGCTATAAGAATAGTAGTTTCGTCTAATATTAGTCAGCGAGCATTAACTGTTCTCAATAATATCGTTGCTAGCTTTAGTATTTATGATGCTCCAGGTAAAAATGGCTTTAAATATACGCTAACAAAAGACATAGAAGAATTAGTTACCTCTTATATAATGAGATTTTTCCCTCAAGACAACAATAAGATGATACTTAATTCAGTTGAGTTGGCCACGCTTTTTCATTTTCCAGACCAAAGAAACATTCCAACTTCTCAGTTAATTAGACAAGATTCTAAGCAAGTTGATGGCCCAAGAGACATACCCGAAGAAGGATTGTTACTAGGCTACAATTTATTTAGAGGGGCAAAAAAAGCTATTAGACTCAGTTTAACTGATCGACAGAGACACATGTATGTTGTTGGACAGACTGGTACTGGTAAATCTACTTTTCTAGAAAATCTAGCTTTGCAAGATATGCTACAAGGTAATGGCTTGGCTTTTGTAGATCCTCATGGAGATGTTGTCGAAAAACTGCTAGCCATGGTTCCTAAAGAAAGAACAGAAGATGTAATTTATTTTAGTCCTGCAGAGATGGAATTCCCAATGGGGCTAAATCTATTTGAATTTACAACACCTGATCAAAAAGACTTCTTAGTTCAAGAAGCCTTAAACATGTTGTATAAGTTGTATGATCCACAGAGAACAGGAATAATGGGTCCAAGATATGAACACTTATTTAGAAATGCAGCTTTGACGGTTATGGCAGATCCGACTGGAGGTACTTTTATAGATATTCCAAAACTATTTCGTGATCCAAAGTATGTACAGCAAAAGTTACAGTACGTTAACGACTTAAGCATTAAAGAGTTTTGGACCAAAGAAATGCTAACCGCTCAGCGGTCTAATGAGTTTGGCGATGTCGTTAGCTGGTTTGTCAGTAAATTTGGGGCTTTTTTAAGTAATGAAATGATGAGAAATATTATTGGTCAAACTAAAAGCTCGTTTGACCTAAGAGATATTATGGATAATAAAAAAATTTTGTTAGTTAATTTGAGTAAAGGAAGAACTGGTGAATTAAATAGTCAACTATTAGGTATGGTCTTTGTTATGAAGTTTCAAGCGGCTGCTATGAGCCGGTCAAATATTCCAGAGAGTGAGCGGGTAGACTTTAGTCTTTACGTTGATGAGTTTCAGAATTTCTCTACCGATAGCTTTGCTACTATCATGTCAGAGGCTAGGAAATATCATCTAAACCTTATTGTAGCCAATCAGTTTACAACTCAGCTAACACCTGAAATAAGGGATGCAATATTTGGCAATATTGGCACAATAGTCACTTTCAGAATAGGACAGGGAGATCTAGAGTCACTGGGAAAATATTTCCAACCGGTGTTTGATGAAGAAGATTTACTCAGACTACCAAATCATCATACAATTGTCAGAACAATGGTAGGAGGAGTACCAACTGCACCTTTTAGCATGGCAACTATGCCACCACTAGGTAATCCAAACCCACGCCTAGCTGTGGCTATGAAACAGTTGTCATCAGCCAAGTATGGTCGTCCAAGAGATTTGGTTGACCAAGAAATAACTGAAAGAATGACAACCAAAGAAGTTAATAATCTTAGTAGTACAAATCAGTTTTCTAATCCGTTAGCTAGTTCTAATAATAATGCGTTTGGAACTAGTCCAAATTCATTTAGTCAATCTTTAACAAATTCACCTATAAATCCAAAGATTCCAGCTGCTCCAGGAACATTTTTGGATGAATGGCTGGCAAAAAAAAGACAAACCCCTAGGCTTCAACCTGATATCCCAATAAATAATAATTCTATAATTACTGCCAGTCCTAACCCAATTATGTCACCAACTAATAATCAATCAGTTAGTTCGAACGTCCCTAGCCCAGATACTCAAGCTAGTACTAGTCATCAAACATCTGCGCCAACAAGTCAGAATATTTCTAGCGAGCAAATAGAAAAAAAAGAAGTAGATATTGTGGCATCAGAAATTAAACAAGCTTTTAATAAGAATCAGGCTTCAAATCAGAATACTGATAATGAAAAACAAGAACAAGATAAAAGTAAAACCGATAATGAAGATACTATTTTTATTGATCATGATGGAGTTTTCAGCCAGCAATCGACATAACCATCGATAGGTTAATTGTTAACTTCTTGAAATATTTTGTAGAATTTTAAACCTAATAATTGTTATTTTTTTGTTTGATAGCTTATTATAAGATATAATAGTAATATAGTGGTAAAAAACTAAACTAAACTTCAAAGAGGGGTTTCTTGATTAATGGCTAGTACTAATACCAAGCAACAAGGGTATTCTTCGGAACAGATTACCGTACTTGAAGGACTCGAACCAGTTCGTAAACGCCCAGGCATGTATATAGGCGGTACTGGTATTGAAGGACTACATCATTTAATTTGGGAACTTGTTGACAACGGTATTGATGAAGCCTTAGCAGGTTATGCAACAGAAGTCTCAGTAAAATTATTAGAAGATGGAGGTGTGACGGTTACTGATAATGGACGTGGTATTCCTACTGATCTTCACCCTAAAACTGGCAAAAGTACTGTTGAAACTGTATTAACAGTATTACATGCAGGCGGTAAATTTGGAGATGGTGGCTACAAAGTTTCTGGCGGTCTTCATGGTGTAGGCGTCAGTGTTGTTAATGGATTATCGAAAAAACTGATAGTTAATGTTTATAGGGAAGGAAAGGTATGGCAACAGTCATATCAAAAAGGTAAACCTGATGCTGATTTGAAAGTTGTTGGAACAACTGACAAAACCGGCACAGAGATTACTTTTTATCCTGACGATACAATCTTTGAATCAATTAACTTTAATTACGAAACTATTTTAGATAGATTGCGTCACGCAGCTTATCTCACTAAGGGCATTCATACCTGGCTAGAAGATCAAAAAACTAAAAAACATCATGGTTTTTACTTTGAAGGAGGAATTAAGAGCTATGTTAAGCATCTTAATATAGGTAAAGAGGTTGTAGATGAAGATATATTTTACGTAGATAAACTTATTCAAGATTCACAAATTGAAATTGCTCTGCAATATACTGATTCTTACAGTGAAACAATCAAGGCTTTTGCTAATAACGTTTTAAACCCAGACGGTGGCACTCATTTAACGGGGTTTAAGGCCGCCTTAACGCGTGTTATAAATGACTACGCCAGAAAGAACGGTCTTTTAAAAGACAAGGAAGAAAATTTAAGCGGTGAAGATACTAGAGAAGGTCTAACGGCTATTATACTAGTTAAACTGCCTGATCCTCAATTTGAAGGACAAACCAAAAACAAGCTTGGCAATCCAGAAATCAGGGGCTATGTAGAGCAGGTTTTAAATGAATACTTTGCTTATTATTTAGAAGAGCATCCAGCTGTTGCTCGTAAAATTGTCGGTAAAGCATTATTAGCTGCCAGGGCTCGAAAAGCAGCTAGAGCAGCAAGAGAGAATATTTTACGAAAAGGAGCTTTAGAAGGGGCTAGTATGCCTGGTAAGCTTGCCGATTGTTCCAATAAAGATCCTAAAGACTCTGAATTATATCTTGTTGAAGGTGATTCTGCTGGAGGATCAGCCAAATCTGGGCGTGATAGTAAAAGCCAAGCTATATTACCTCTAAGAGGTAAGGTTCTTAACGTTGAGAGAGCTCGTTTAGATAAAATGTTGGCTAATAATGAGATATTAAGCTTAATTAAAGCGCTTGGAGTAGGTATAGAAGAGTCCTTTGATATATCTGGCTTACGTTATGACCGGATTATTATCATGACCGACGCAGATGTTGACGGTAGCCATATTAGTACCCTACTAATGACATTCTTTTTTAGGTATATGAGGCAAGTTATTGACGGAGGACACATATATTTAGCAAAACCTCCGCTTTTTGAGCTAGTTAGGCAGGGCAAGAAGGCCAATGTATTTATATACGACGAAGATGAACTAGGAAAAGTATTAGATATAGAGATTGAAAAGCGTAAAAAAGCCGGTGAAAAAGTTTCTGGGGATGCCGAACGTTACAAACAAGCTGGCTTTATAGAGCAAAAACGATATAAAGGTTTAGGTGAGATGGATGCAGAACAACTCTTTGAAACAACCATGAATCCTGAAAAGCGTGTTTTAGTTCAGATTAAAGTTGAAGATGCCGAGAAAGCTGACACTATTTTTAGTAAGCTAATGGGTACTGAGGTAGAATTAAGAAAAAGCTTTATTCAGGCTAATGCTAAGTTTGTCAAAGATTTGGATATATAAAGATATGGACGATAATTCTATAAAAAACGACGAAGTTGATTTAGCTGAAGAAATCATTAAAACCGATCACTCTCGTATAGTTGAACGACGAACAGTTGAAAATATCATGGAGGATAGTTATTTACGCTATTCAATGAGTGTAATTATTGATAGAGCTTTGCCTGATGTTCGTGATGGCTTAAAACCTGTACATAGACGTATTTTGTATAGCATGAATGAAGAGGGACTAAGAAGTGGCTCACGTCACCGTAAGAGTGCAAATGTTGTCGGTGCAGTTATGGGTAAATACCATCCTCATGGAGATTCTTCAATTTATGATGCTATGGTTCGTATGGCTCAACCGTGGGCGATGCGCTACACCTTAATTAATGGTCAAGGTAACTTTGGTTCAATGGATGGCGATCCTCCAGCTGCTATGCGTTACACAGAGGCTAAAATGGCTAAATTAGCCGATGAATTACTTGCTGATATTGATAAAGATACAGTTGACTTTCGAGATAACTATGACGGCAACCACCAAGAACCTAACGTACTACCCGCTAAACTACCTAACTTATTACTTAATGGTCAACTAGGTATTGCTGTAGGAATGGCAACAAATATACCACCACACAATATTAGTGAGTTGATTGACGCGGAAATTAATCTTATAAATAACCCAGAAGCTTCACTCGATGATTTATTAGAATTTGTTAAAGGGCCAGATTTCCCAACTGGTGGTATTATTTACGACAAAGAAGCTATTAGAACTGCTTATGCCACCGGAAGAGGCGGAGTTGTCAATAGAGGTATAGCAGAAGTTGTTGAAAACACAAAAGGCAGAAACCAAATAATTATAAGTGAAATTCCTTATGGTCTTAATAAAGAAAATTTAGTTTTAAAAATTGCTGAGCTTGTTCGAGATAAGAAATTAAATGGTATCAGTGATCTTAGAGACGAAACAGCAAGAGGTGTAGTCAGAATTGTTATAGATCTTAAAAAAGATGCTTACCCGAAGAAATTACTTAATCAACTTTATAAACTAACTCCACTACAAACTACCTTTCATTTTAATATGATGGCTTTAGTTGATGGCATTCAACCGAGAGTACTAGGACTACAAGACATTATTAATGAGCATATTAAACACAGACAAGTTGTTGTCCGTCGTCGTACCGAATTTGAGTTAAAAAAGGCTAGAGAAAGAGCGCATATACTTGAAGGACTTAAAATAGCTTTAGATAATATCGACGAAGTCATAAACATCATTAGGGCAAGTCAAACTACTGATGAGGCAGCCGATAATCTTATTAAGAGGTTTAAATTAACCGATATTCAAGCAAAAGCTATTTTAGCAATGCAATTAAGAACGCTCGCTGGATTGGAACGAAAGAAAATCGAAGATGAACTTAGTGAGTTAGTAAAACTAATTGAAAAATTAGAGGGTATTTTAGCTGATGAAAAGAAAATATTAAAGATAATTGAAGATGAATTGTTAGAATTAAAACAACAATATGGTGACGATAGGAAGACTAAGGTAGTTGCTTCTGCCTTAGGTAAGATGAGCGATGAAGATCTGATAGCCGATGAACAAGTCGCTGTAACATTAACAGCAGCAAATTACATAAAACGTAGTCCTTTAGTTGAATACAAAAAACAAGGTAGAGGCGGAAAAGGTCGCCGGGGCATGACTACAAGAGAAGAAGATGTTATTGAACATATGGTCAATGCTTCTACTCATGATTTTCTACTATTTTTCACTAATAAAGGACGGGTTTTTAGAATGAAAACTTATGAAGTCCCCGCTGTAGGCTTAAATGCCAAAGGCATTGCTCTTGTTAATCTATTGCAATTGCAACCTGAAGAAAATGTCAGTAGTGTTATAAATATTAGTAAAACTGATTCGGCGGCTAATCTGATTATGTGTACAGTAAGAGGAGTGGTTAAAAAGACTCCTTTTGAGCAATATCAGAACGTTAGGAGTAGTGGTTTAATTGCTATTAATCTAGATACGGGAGATGAACTTAAATGGATACGAATGACTAATGGAGATAATGAAGTTTTAATATCTACAGCTCAAGGTCAAGCAATTCGTTTTCATGAAAGAGATGCCAGGCCTCTAGGTAGAGCTAGCCGTGGCGTAAGAGGTATTAGATTGCGTTCAGGAGATAAAGTCATTGGCATGGATATAGTCGAAAAAGATTCCTCAATATTTGTTATTAGTAAATACGGCTACGGTAAGAAAACTAAGGTTGCACAGTTTACACCTCATGCTCGTGGAGGTGTCGGCATAAGATCAGCTGTGGTTAATGATAAAACCGGCGAATTAGTAGGCGTAAAGACTTTAGTTAGTGACGATCAGGAGATAATCCTGATTAGTCAACAAGGGCAGACAATTCGTTTAGGAATAAATAACATACCTTCTATAGGTAGAGCTACCCAAGGAGTTAGGATTATGCGCCTTAATGAAGGTGACGAAGTAGTGTCTCTTGCCTTATTAGACATAAATACAGATGAACCAGAAAACTAAATTTTAAATTAACATTAATACTCATTGGCTTTCGTAATAGGCTAGACATAATTAATTAGTAGTTATAAATACTACATTTATCAACTATTTATATCTTGACCGAAAAGTATCTTTCAGTTAAGATAGTATGAATAGCTTAATCGGAGCCTTTGTTAAAGTGTCTTTGCAGTTTTGCTATTTAAAGATCTTTAAAAATTAGATAGTGCAAATCAACGTCAGTTCATTTTGAATTGTTTTAAACAAATTCTTTTTTTGGAGAGTTTGATCCTGGCTCAGGATGAACGCTGGCGGCGTGCTTAATACATGCAAGTCGAGCGGTAAGGCTCCCTTTA
>JAJZHX010000018.1 GCA_021804315.1 bacterium | reverse complement strand
GAAAAAAATTATTCTTAAACATCCAGACTTGTATAAACTTATAGCCGTATCTATTGATAGTCATAGGGATACTGCTATGAGAAGAATTAGTGATTTACGTCAAAAGACTTTCGTAGAAACAAACTCTACACTTAATCATGTTAGCGAGATAGCACTACTAAAAGATGGGATTGAATGCACTATCTTTAGTAAAATCTATCTGGAAAGACGCGATAAAGTTGCCTATGAAGATCAAATACAAGAAGCTACGGAGCTTTTAGAAGCTTGCCGGAATTTAAGTCAACGACTTGGCTTAGAAGAAAAATATGACAAGCTTGCAGTCCCGACTTTGGCGCTCAGTCCCTAAAATAGCTGAATTTAAGACACTTAACTTCTTTGAGACTTAAGATTTATGGTCACCTAATATACACTTAGATTAAGGTGTATATTGAGAAATCTAAATATAGAGGTAGCGTAAGAGTTCGTCTAGTTAAGAAAGTTAACTATGGCGGTAAATGGTATAAGGAATTAGTCCAGCATATTGGTACTGCATCACATGACCTAGACGTAGCCCTGCTTGTAGAAAAAGCTAAGACTATCAAAGAAGAACTTGAACATAAAGATCAAACGGAGATATTCAAACAAAATATACCTACTAGTAGTGTTGTTAGGCTCGGAGATTATCTACTTGGAGCTGAAGTTTCACTAGGCAGATTGTTTGATCACTTTAACTTAGAAAATACTGGATTATTAAAAACTTTAGTCATATCTAGAATTCTCTGGCCAGTGTCTAAAAGACGAACTGCAACATTAATTGAGAAGAACCTTAATTGCTCATGTAGTGAATACCAGATTTACCGCTATATGGATAAGTTAGCAGCTACTCAAGAATTAATCTTATCTAAAACAAGGAAATATATTGTTGAATCCTACCCTAGTGCTATGGGATATGTTTTATACGACGTCACAACTCTGTATTTTGAAACAGACCATGAAGATATTGACACAGACGAACAGGCAGGACTTAGGAAGAAAGGCTACTCTAAAGATCACCGACATGACTTACCACAGATAGTACTGGGCTTGGCCGTTAATACTCTTGGTATGCCACTGGCATACAACCTATATAGTGGTGGCACATATGAAGGCCATACGCTAATGGATGGCATTAACAAAACTCTAGAAGTTATCGGCTTAAAAAATATAACCGTTGTGGCTGACGCTGGTATGTTATCTGCGAGCAATTTAGAAGCTCTAGAGGACAAAAACCTGAAGTACATAGTTGGAGCTAGGTTAAAAAGTCTCAACCACTCAAAACAAGACGAGATATTGGCCCTAGACTTTACTATCTGCTCAACCTACGAGCTGAGTTTAGGCGAGCGTAGGCTCATAGTTAATTACTCTGACAAGCGGGCTAACAAAACTAGAAAAGACAGAGAAAAATCTGTAGCTAGACTCAAACAATTAATCTCTAAGAATACAGCTGTCAGAAAACATAAATACTTAGACTTCACTGTTGAGGATACGCCAAAACTTAACGAAGTTGCCATATCTGAAGCTACAAAATGGGATGGTATTAAGGGTTATATAACTAATACCGACCTATCTCCAGATAATGTTATGGCTCATTACTATGATCTATACAAAGTAGAGCAATCTTTCAGATTGAGTAAACATGACATTCAGATTAGGCCAACCTTCCATTATAAGAGAGAACGAATAGAAGCTCACATTGTGATATGTATGTTAGCCTTAACAATACTGAGAATGTTAGAAATAGAAGTTAAGCCGTTAGGTTTAACAATAGGGCAAGCTATAGATATGCTACAGGATATTAAAGCAACAGAAGTTAGATTAGGAGATAGCACCTATACTATACCACCAGACATAGATAATGAGCATAAGAAGTTACTATCTGTTCTTGGAGTGGAATAACTGGTCACCTAATCGCTAAAGTCGGGAAAAAGCTAACGGCAAACTGGGCAATATGGAAGCGTAGTTAGTGCCTCGTTACAGCTTCTGATCTGCGCTGTACATAGTTTTACGGTCCTGGGTGTGTAAATTTGTTTAACAGTACTACGAATTGCCGGATAGTAGCGTCATAAACTACCGATAAATGGATTAAAGCCGGCAGATGGAGGATTTTTCATAACGTCACCTCGTACATTGATTATCTGTATGCCTTTTACTGCAGCGTAATACTTTTTGACGGCTGATTTGACATCAAACATTGTCAGACTATCATAACTTGGATGGATACGAGCCATTGCAATCTTCCACTCTGTAGGATGAGTTCTTCCTAGAAGGAACGTATCAAGTTTATTCTTAATCGGTGCTAATTCTGCAGCTACGTCTTTCCAAAGTTGTCCTCCCTCTATAGTTTTATCTATGCCACATAAAATCATCGTTCCATTCTGATAAGCCTTCTTTGGCGTGAGCTTAGTTTTCTTGAGAAAATCCGCAATCGACTCTTTTGAGTGATCTTCATAACGTACTATTTCAACGTCAATATAAGCTCCCCAATCATAGGTCTTAATCGGCGATTTGGTTCGATGGACTATTCTTACGTCTGGCGCTCCCTCTCTAAGGTCAACCGGTTGCACGTAACGTATACGTTTATCCCTTAGCGTTAGACCCAGTGCAAGAAGAGCACCTGTTCTGGTTTCATTGATTACTTTAATTTCCCCGTCTGTCAGCTTACGCCCATTAGAAGTTGCAAGTTTATCAGCCTGTTCTCCGCATTCGATTAAGTAGCCAGGACTATACCAGAGGTGATTATCGTAAAACATGATCAAATCTTTGCTAACAAACGTACCAAGAAACGTATAGCCTGTGCAGCACTTTCCATGTTGTCATAATAGGTTTGAGCAGCCACAATATCTGTTCTTACAGACATGTGCCTTTTTTCTATAGTGTCGTCCTTGCCAAGTTTACTGGTTACAATATCAATACCGTCGTTGGTCTCAATCACCATCATTCCATGTTTAATTTTATTATGAAACTGGGACAACATCTGATCGTTCTCTTCCGCATTTACATATGCGTACTCCACTATTTTGCTTAGCAAGGTAACCATTGCTCTAGCATCCTCAATATCTAGGTTCATTAATTCTGCTATGCGTGGCACACTCGGAAGCCTCAGCTTTCTTAGGAGCTGCGTATTATTACAATTCTTACCTAAAAGTCTAAGGGTTCTGTATGAGTTGTGTTGCATAAGAACATGCTGCCATACGTCATTAGCCCCCCTGGTGCGTTGATTCCTGTGTCTTACTGCGTCTAGCCAAAGTGCATAGTCTTCGACCTGTGCAAGCATCTCGTCTATGAGCCGAACCATAAATAACTTCTTGGCTTTCGGATTTGGGCGAGTATTCAAGTTCTCAACGTAGTTACTTGCTGTAGCTAGACGTACATGAACGGCATAGTTTGCATAGTTTTCAAGTAAATCAGAGGGTTTTGCCATAATGTCTATATTATGGTTGTCTCATTAATTAGTTGCAAACGATTTCATCTTATACTTCTAGCAAGCTACAGAATATATGCTACCTCTTGGGGTGACTTTACTTTTAGTCTTTCTAGATTTCGTTGTGTTATGTTCCAGCCTTCGGCTATATCAGCTAGAATATCTTCCAGGGGACGTGTTTCAAATAAGCTTAGTCCATCTCCACCATAACAATTATGTTTAAGTAATAAATCTCAGTCCAAAGACTTCAGATATTTTTAAGATTTTCTAACACTCGATGACCACTTCTTGGTTAATGGGGTACCAGAGCAAGCCTGAATAAGCATGTTACCTAAAGCTTAAGTGTCTGAACCCCATATTTATGTCAGAATGAAATCTGTAAGCCAAAGATCAAGCTCTTCAAGTAGTTAGTTCTAAAAAACTTCCAGTTAAGTTCACCAGGTTGGGATGAAACCATTTCAACCAATCAAGCATACGGTTATTTTAAGATATGATTGGTAAATTTTTTGCAAATTCCTTTTAAAATTGCTTAATGATTACTCTGGATCAAATGATTTTTTAGTTACTTTAAAAAGCTTGTTAATAAAGGCTACTGACTAATCCGCTACCTGACTTGATAGCTGAAAATATCTTGGGTAGATCATAAATTACAAATTTCTGTAAATTTTTGGCTCTAAGCTTACTCTCTTCAATAATTTCTGCATTAGATTCAGTAAAAAACTGCGAGCTATCGGCAACTAAGGTATGTTGAGATTGTTGCTGTTTAGTTTGTTCATGACGCATAAATTGATCAAAGTAATTACTGACTCTAATAACATTTGTGTAGTTAACGCCTCCGTTTACTTCAAAGAAAAAATAAACAGCTTTTTTGGATATACGACTCAATTGAAGACTTAATAAATCTGGCTCAAAAACAGTTAATATCTGGCCTGACTCATGAACTTCTGTCAGAGTTTCTCGGTAGTTTAATAAACAACCACAAGCAATACTTAGTAAACGTTCACTAAAATTATCATCTCCAACATCTACTGATCTAGGTCTAAATAACTCCGTAAAATCATCTTGTTTAATAATATTAGATTCTGATAAAAAACTAACGACTCCTTGCATAAAAAGATTAGGGTCGTTACAGCCAAGTAAATCAATATCAACTTCTCTAGTGTCCTCGAGTGGTTTGAAGTTATAATCAGCGACGACCGTTTCAGCCATAAATTTGTATATCAATTTTTATTTAGGTATTTGTTTTAGCAACCTATATAGTAATTATCTGCTTAATTTTTTAAAACTCAAGAGTATTTATGAATAATAAAGTAGTTTAAAAAAATGATTAAAATATTTGACATCTGGTCTTATAATGATTATTAGGTTAAGCATTTAAAAATAAATTTTAACTATGAATAAAACCTCTAACTTTAATGAGTTAATTATCCCTGGTAGCTTGCCACTATCTGACAAGGTTCAGGAAACTCCCTTTCAAAAAGGCCATAAGTTAGGTGATGACTTATATACTATAACTAGCGATGGGCCTATTCATAGTAGTAGTACGTCAACTGTTTATATTGCCGAAGATGATGATGTAGTTAATCCAGAAGTTGTTCTTAAGATTTTTAATGAACCGTCTCGCGATGTTAGCAAAAGGGTAACCAGAGAGTTATCTGCACTTGCTACGCTCAATGGCCTTTCTGGGGTGGTTGAAACCAGAAAGATGGGAATACTTAGGGAAACCGAACAGCCTCAACGTTTTGTAGCTACCACCTTTGCTGGCTCATCTCTAGAAAGTTTAATCCCCGATGATAATAACCAAAGACTTGATATTTTAGTAAATATGGCTTCAATAATCCTACCTGCACTAGTTGAAGTTCATAGACGAGAAATAATACATAACGATATAAAAACCACCAATATTGTTGGTCAACTGGGCAAGTGGGTTTTAACAGATTTTGGTCTGGTTGGTGCAAAACCTGGAATGATTAATCAGCTCAGCAACAACTTAGAGCAAGAGCCCTGGACAACAGAAACAATCTCAACATTGGCCGGAACAATAGGTTATATTGCACCAGAATTACTTAATAACCCTAATAACCTAACACCTAGAGCAGATGTTTTCTCTTTTGGGGTAACAATGTTTCGGGTTGCTAGCGGTAAACTACCTTTTTATATAGGCTGTTCAGGTGAACCTCCTGATTCTAGAATGAGAAGCTATTTATACTCTGTCATTCGTGAATCTCCAGTTAATATACATACACTAAATAGAGCTGTTCCAATTAGCCTAAATAATCTAATAATGGAGTGTCTTGATAGAGATCCGAATAATAGGCCAAGTACAGAAGAATTAAATACTTCAATCCAAGCTATCTGATACCAAAAGTAAGTTGTCAATTAAACTAATAAGGTCATTTATATTAGTTGATGCCATAATTTGCTCTCTAAGTTCTTTAGCATTACTCAAACCATTAATATAGACTTTACAAAATTTGTTAAGGACTTGAACTGGTTTTTCGCCCTCCCAGGTTGATTTAAACAAATTAACATGCTTTTTAAATAACTCTAATTTTTCTTTACTGGACTTATTTAGCCACGGACTATTTTCAGAAAAGACAAAAGGATCCTTAAAAATACCTCGGCCTATCATAATGCCATCTAGATCATATCTCTTAGCTAGACTTAAGCCTTGTTGCCTACTAAGCACATCACCATTACCGACTATCAAGGTGTTAGGCGATAACTTGTCTCTTAACTCTTTAACTTTGCCAATATGTTCCCAATGAGCAGGTACTTTACTCATTTCCTTTCTGGTTCGACCATGAATTGTTAACATATTAAGCTTTTGTTTCAGTAAAAATTCATGCCAAGATAGATCTATCTCATTCCAGCCAAGCCTGGTTTTAACACTCAGTGGTAGTCTATTATCTAAACCTTCTTTGGTTGCTTCAATTATTTCTTGAGCAAGCTGGCGGTTATTAATTAACGCCGAGCAAGTACCAGCTTTGACTTCATTCTTTTGCGGACATCCCATATTAAGATCAACACCATAAAAGTTAATGCCTTTTGCTAAACCCAGCTCTTTAGCCAAACTACCGCTAGCTATTTGATGAGCAATAGTCTTAAAATTAGCTGGCTCTTTACCCCACAATTGAGCTATCAAAGGATTATCTTTGTCTGTAAATTGCAGTTTTTTAACAAGTTTAGTACGGCCTTGACTGACTAGACCATCAACATTAACAAATTCACTGAAGAAAATATCTGGAGGCGTGCAGTCGGCTACAATCTGACGAAATACTGTATCTGTAACATCATCCATTGGAGCAAGAATAAAAAATGGTTTATTTTTATTCATCTAAAAAAGGCGAAACTGGCCATTTGCATCTTCAGGTGGTAAAGGTGGGTCAAAAGTAAAATTTCTAAAATTGTTAGGGCGTCGTTTTGCTCTTTCCGTACCTACATCTACAAGCATTGCCGCCCTACCAGAAAGCCTTCCTGACCCAGTGGGTCTTCCTAAAGCTCTGCCAGGACCTTTGGCTAAAGATGGAGGGGGATTACTTGCTAATTGTTTATCACGGTGTTTTTTCATTATTCTGGCAAGTCGGTCTGTATCAAGAGGTGAATAGCCTAGATCCAATAAAACTTCAGTGTCTACACCACGAGGAATTGTCGAAGCGTTATCTACCGCTAATGACCAAGGGTCTAGATTAGCAAAATATTCTTCTTTATCATCAGTCATAATAATATTATATCATATATTTATAAATTAACAAATATTTGGATTATTCCCATTTAAAGACTCTAAAGGCAATGGCGTAGATAATAATAAACCAAAGTGCCATTAAACCAAGTTGCGGGCCAACATTAACTAAACTTTTGCCCTCAGTAGTTAACTGTCTTAGTCCATCAATAACTGGTGTTAGTGGTAAATAATTGGTAATACTTTGTAGCCAACCTGGCATTATATACCTTGGGAAAAATGTTCCAGATAAAAAGAGCATTGGGAAGACAACAATATTACTAAGTGGGGCAGCCTGTCTTTCATTTTTAGCCCAACCACCTATTGCTAGTCCAAGTCCAAGGATCATAAAAATACTAAAAATGGTAAATAGAAATATCTCTAAGTAATTGCCATCGACTTTTAGCCCAAAGACTTCAATGGCTACAATAAATTGAATAATAATAGAGGCAAGGCCGGTAATTGCTTGGCCTAGCATAGTTGCCACAAAGTACTGCCAAGAACGCAGTGGAGTAGTATGCAGTCTTCTTAAAATTCCTTGTTTTTTAAGCTCTGGAAAAACATTAACTGGTCCAAATATACCGATACCTATAATTGAAAAGCCTAGTAGACCGGAAAAAGTATAATCAAAGGCAGTCAGACCTTGAGAATTAAGCTGTTTACCAACAACCGTAAATGGCTGACGAGTAGCAACGAACTGGCCATTTATGCCCTTAATAACGCCATTTAAAACTGAAACTAACGTTTGACCGGTATTTGAAGTAGTTTCATCATATAAAACACTTATTTGACCAGAAGGGTACTGTTGACCTTTAAGAATAGCCCCAAAATTAGCTGGTAGAACAATAATGCCATCAATTTGGCTCTGATTAAGACTATTTTCTGCTATTTTTAAGGTGGTATCTTTGGTTTGGATTTTGAATGTTTTTGAGTTATCAAGCTGATGAATAAAAGACCTGGATAAATTGGTCGTAGAATTATTGATTAACGCAACTTTAAAGGAAACACTGCCCTCATTCTTGGTTAGACTACCGAATACAAATAAAAATATTAGGGGGAATAAAATGGTAAAAAACTGAGCTAAACGATCTCTTAAAAATCTCTTGGCACTTAATTTAGTAAAGACCAAAACAGTCCTGAGTTGAGCTTTAAGTGAAGTCTTAGTGTAGGTTTTGTTTTGTTTAATTTGGCTTGATTGGACTAACTCTTTTTCAGGGTTTTTGTGTTTTTGACGTGATTTTATAGCTGGACGTATGATTAAACGAATAGCTAAAATTATGATAAGTAGAAATAGTAAAAGTGTCATTATTCTCTAAGTCCTTTA
>JAJZHX010000017.1 GCA_021804315.1 bacterium | reverse complement strand
AGAAATCTATGATGCAATTCAGAAATATTACTCTGGAGATATGACACTTGATGATCTAACTGGGACAATTCGTTATAAACTAGGCTCTAAAGATATTGATCAGAGTACGTTTAAATTAAACTCTAATAGTATATCGCCAGAAATTGCCAATTTTATGATGACCCTCCATGGACATTTTGTTAAAGTTGGGGTTTTAGCAAATCTTGGACAGCAAGAGTATGATCTTCTTAAAGATTTTAATGACAAAAATCCCATTATTGAGATTGTTGCTTCACCTCTAAGCCTGAGCTTAAAAATGCCACTTCTTACCCAGGAAGTATTCTCTAAAGCTTTTGAGTCTATTGGGGAAACTGCAGATACTTGTTTGTATATTAGCGGTAATCCATATCATCTAGCATTTGCCAAGGTTATAGGGCTACAAATACTACACTTCGAAGGCCTACAGCATTTGGAAGCCAATTTAGAACAAATCCTCTCTCAGGACATAACTTCATAGTCAATAAAGTCTATTTTGGTGAAATTGAGTAGGCTTTAGGCTTAAAGCTAGTTTCCAAGTTTAGTTTATCTTCTGCATTCGTAAGGCTTCTTACATCAAAAGAGGCAGAGCCATAAGTTTGTTGGTTGTAAATAGCAGAATTTTGGCTAGCGTTAATTTCAGCTTGAGCTTTATCTAATTTTTCTTGATCATCATTTACGACATTGTTTGCTTTTTGAATAAGTGGTTTGTATGATTTGCTTATTGATTTGTAGGATGGATTTGAATTGTTCGGATTATAGTTATTAGGAAGAACTACGTGAGCGTTGTCTGCATTTTTCAGTGTTGTCAATCTAGTTTCAGCCGTTTTTAATGCTGATTGGTCAGATTCGACAGTCTTATTTAGCTGACTAATTGAGTTTAAGTTTAACTTGGCCTGTTGCTCCTCGTTCGTATATTTACTTATGAGAGTCTGGGCTTGAGTATCTGAAGAAATACTAACACTACTACCGCCACTTAATTTAGCCACAACCGACTTAACTACTCCTGATTTAGCAGGACTGGGTAAGACGGGAGGAGGAGTTGCGACGGTCGACAGATTAATTGTTGAGTGCATTTTCGAAGCACCACCATCTTGACTAGTTGATTCACTAGCTCCTGACGGTAGACTTATTTTTTGACCAGGGTATATAAGATTGTCATTAGTGATTTGAGGATTAGCTGCCTCTAAAGAGGATAGGGAAACATGCTCCTTTTCGGCAATGGATGTCAGCGTATCACCTGATTTCACGCTAAAAGTATTAAGACCACCTACAGGGCCTGACTTTATCTGAGCTTCTTGATTAGGTGACAAAGGATTTGTTGATCCTACTACAGGGCCTGACTTTATCTGAGCTTCTTGATTAGGTGACAAAGGATTTGTTGATCCTACTACAGGGCCTGACTTTATCTGAGCTTCTTTATTAGGCGACAAAGGATTTGTTGATCCTACTATTGGACCATCTCTTCTTTGGGCTTCATTATTAGGTGACAAAGGATTTGTTGATCCTACTATTGGACCATCTCTTCTTTGGGCTTCATTATTAGGTGACAAAGGATTTGTTGATCCTACTACAGGGCCTGACTTTATCTGAGCTTCTTTATTAGGTGACAAAGGATTTGTTGATCCTACTACAGGGCCTGACTTTATCTGAGCTTCTTTATTAGGTGACAAAGGATTTGTTGATGAAGATGCTATTGAACGCCTACTGGGAGACAATCTTGAGCTGAACACATCGGCTATTCTCATTTTTTACTTTCTATATTTTATTAATTTTTATTTTATTGTTGAACCTGTCTTAATTTAACTACAGTCCTAATTATGGTGTCAAGTAGCCGGTAGCTTATTAAAGTTCTCCGGTTTTTTCCATTTGGAATATATAGTAATCCAGCCCACCCAGCTCGTTAACGTTTACGAACCTATGGTCTTTTAAGACATAAATGGTGTCCATTAAATTAAGAAGTGGTAAACGATGCGTGGATAACAGAACCGTTTTATTGTCTATAAGTTCCCCTATGGAAGCTAAGATTAATTTTTCTGACTTATTATCTAGAGCAGATGTAGGTTCGTCCATACAGATAATTGGTGCTCGCTTAAGTAATGCTCGGGCAATAGCAATACGTTGTTTTTGTCCACCAGACAGCGATGCACTGTTTTCTGTTACTTTAGTATCCATTCCCATGGGTAAATTGCCTAAAAATTCATCAACATTGGCAGAACGTGAAGCCCAAGCTAATTCATCCGGAGTTATTACCCGGTTAATGTCACCATCTCTCATGTTGTCTATTATAGATTCGGCAAATAATTGAGGGGATTGAGCTACCCACGCTATATTCTGTCTAAGTTCTTTTAAACTAACGGTCTGAATGTCTATATTATCTATTAATATACGTCCTGCATCAGGCTCAATATATAGGTCAAGTAAACGCAGTAAAGTAGTTTTACCTGAACCGCTTGGACCAATTATGCCGACTTTTTCTCCAGGCTGTATAGATATATTGGCGTTACGTAAGATAACTGTATCCCCTCTAGAATAACTAATGTTCATAAAGTCTATTTTGCCTTTTATTTGGGGTAAATGTCGGTCTTGTCTAGCGTATTCAATAGCTTCATGATCAGACAAGACTTCATAAACTCTTCTAACATTGACTAGTTTTTGACGCCTAATAGTAATTTGATTGGTAATCTCTTGAATTGGGCCTATAACATAACCAGTGTAGATCATAAAAACAAGTAATTCTCCTAGATTAAAATGCCCACGAAGTGCCTGATTCCCGCCAATATATATAACTGCCGCTGTACTTAAGGTAACTAGAATACCATTCGTAAAATTAAAGGCTTTAGACCATAAAAGACCGTGTCTAGCTACGTCATATACTTGCATCCATAGGTTTTTTAGCTTCTGAACCTGTCTTTCTTCAAGACTAAAGGCTTGAACTGTTTCGGTATTATCTATTGATTCAGCAATGAGTGTTGCTGTATCACTTTGCAGTAAAACCATTGCTTGGCCCCACTTAGCCATAATGGGAGTAAAGTGCCTAACCGAAAGAATTAGCAGTGGCAAAATTATAACAGTTACTAAGGTTAGCGGTGGATTAATAATAACCATTATAATTAACACTCCTACGACTAGGATTATTGAACCAATAATTGAGCTAGTAGTGTCAAGTATAAGATCGGATAAACTATTAGTAACTTCATTTTGTCGATAGATATAGTCACCTTTTGGTAGCCTGCCTTCATGGTAAAGTGGTAAATGAAGAATATGACGAAAAGCTTCTTCTTTAATCGACCGGTTAAGCCAATAGCCTAGCTTGAGTAAAATATAATCTTTAAAACTATTAAATATGTAGCTAGCTATAAATAGGGTCATTGTCATCAATGAAATAATTAAAATAAGGCCGGCTGTATGAGTATATGGCTTTAAGGGGCCTGGAGCAGGAATGTTACCAAAAACCGAGTCGGCTAATATAGCAGTAGGCCAAGGCTGAAGAAGTTCAAATATAGCAGATATAGTGTTAAGAATAACCATGATAATTACAGCTGGTTTAGCTTGAAGATAGTATTTCTTAAGCCAAATACTAAATTCAGTGGTTTTAGTTTTCCTGCCATTAACTTCTTGCCATTTATTAACAGCATCTTCAACTACCATGCCGGGCCAACCAGCTTTGGTTAGACTATAGACAATAAAGTCCATTGGGACACCTTTACTGACTCCCTCTTCTATTGCTAATGTTAGTCTTTGATCTGCCATTTTAATAATAAGCATAACCTTTAAATGAAGTTTTTAACAGCTATAAAATATTGCTTAAGCATTTGACAAGCTTTGTAGTGCTTGTTATAATAATATAAATGAATTCACATAATGAAATCCCAGATTCTGGCGATCATCTAGATGCATCTGATTTTAATGTTTTCGAGGACGCTATAGTACCTTTCAGTCTTGCATTTACAGCTGGTGAATTATTGATGAGTCTCTCCAACCAAATATATAGAGCTACTGAACATGCGATACCACAAGAACCAAAAACACTGATTGCACTAGGTTTTGCCGCATTAGCAACCATAGCCTTTAATAGGCAAAAGTAGCTACTTAGCCCAATGAGCTGAGCTATTTATAGTTAATAAGTGTTTAACACGGAACATAATGGCTAGTCAGCACGTTAAGCTTGCTTGGATATAATAATTATGTTAAAAATATAAGTTCATGAGTAATCATCAAGAGTCATTACTACCTGAACCAATACCGGTTGAGTTTTTTAGTGAGTCTTTTTACGGCTATGTTGCGCTTAAATACTGGCGGGATCAGAGCCTAGTCATCTTAAGTGATGCGGTTGTCCCGGTGGCAAAAAGTTTTAAACCGGAACAATTATTAGCAATCGCTGATCTTGTTTTAGAAGATACTATCCCAGATATTGAAAATAGGTTAGGGGTTACACTAAATATGTGGGATAGTCCGAGAGGAATAACCTTAGACAAAAATAACCGAGTTGTTGCAGATATTGGTACGCCTGATAATGTCTTAAGCTACTTAATGCGCGTTGAAAAAGACTACGGTGGTTATGATTACAGTATTCTGGAGGAAGCCGTTTATGACGCTACCTTAGGTTTTACAAAAGATATAGATTATGCTAATCAATTAATGGAGAAATTGGAACAAGAAGAAAGACGACGGTTTAATAATAAAGCTTCTATATTAAGACTGCTTTAATCCGCCTAACACCTGCACTAGAAGCCTCTTCTTTAATTATTTTAAATCTTTTGCCCCCTTCACTAAGTTGAGCAGTCTGATCAACATGAGGGCCACCACAGATTTCAAAACTAAATGGTTTAGAAGCGTTTTTTGCAATCATTTTATAGACTTTGACTGTCTCACCATATCGATCACCAAATTGACCAAGAGCACCTAAGCTTAGGGCCTCTTTTGTTGGGTATTCTTTGTAAGAAACTTTTAGATTATTATCGATTTGCTGATTAACAATTTCTTCGACTAGTTTAATCTCTTTTTCAGTCATTTTTTGATGGTGAGAGAAATCAAATCTAAGTCGTTCGTTAGTAATATTTGAACCTCTTTGAACTACGTGATCACCTAAGACTTGTCTTAAGGCCTGATACATTAAATGAGTAGCTGTGTGATATTTTTTATGGATTAAACTGTCACCAGCTAGTCCTCCTTTGAAAACTCCCTTGGTAGCTGTTTGACTACGCTTCTTTTGTTCTTCCATCAACTTATTAAAGTCATCCTGCCAATAATCTGCTACTCTTATGCCTTGCAAAGTAGCTTCTTCTAAAGCTAGCTCGACAGGAAAACCATAGGTGTCATATAGCTTAAAGATAGCCCTGCCGTCAATTTGTAGGTTATATGGCTCAATAGGTATTGGTTCTTTTTGAGGAGGTACAATTTTAGCATGAGTACCATCAGCAAGATAAGCCATCTTCCTTAGCTCTTTGATACCGTTACGTAAAGTCTGTCGAAAGACTTTTTCTTCTTTAATAAGCACCTCAATGACTTCATCTTTGGCTTCGTGAACTTCAGGAAAATCGTTGCTATAAATATCGGTAATAACTGGCAAAACATTGTTTAAAAAGTTTTGTTCGATGCCAAGATCAAAGGCAAAACGAATAGCTCGTCGTACTAATCGCCTCATAACATAGCCTTGAGCCTTATTAGACGGTCTAACCCCATCAACTGCTAAGAAAGTAGCAGCTCGTAAATGATCAGCTATAACTCTCATGCTCTGACTGTTAGTTTCGTAACTTTTGTTAGATAGTTGTTCAAGTTTAGTTATAATTGGCTGTAATAAACTAATCTTAAAGACGTCTGGATCGTTGTTAACGGCCATAGCTAATCGCTCTAAACCACCACCAAAATCGACATTTGGCTTTTTTAAAGGTTCAAAACCTGCATCAGTTCGTTTATAAGACATAAAAACACTATTAGCAATCTCAATAAAACGTCCACAGTCACAATTTGGATGACATTTTTCACCCCATTTTTTATCATGCTTAATGTTATCAAATAAATAGAAAACTTCTGAGTCAGGACCGCAAGGATCGCCTACTGGAGTGGTTGCTTCAGCTCCATTACGACTCCACCAGTTTTTTTGACCGTCGTAGAAGAAAATCCGTTCGTTTGGTAACATGCCCTTGTCATAGCCATCACTCTCAGAACCTATTTGTTTAATCTCGGCTTTGATAGCTTTTTGGGTAAATAGTTGTCGCCAAATTTCAGCCGATTCGTTATCTCTATCTATACCAAGTTGTTGATTGCCCTGATAGCAGGAAATATACAGTTTATTTGGGTCAAGTTTAATAACCTCAGTTAAGAATTCAAATAACCAGGGAATTTGTTGCTTTTTAAAGTAATCTCCAAGACTCCAGTTGCCAAGCATTTCAAAAAAAGTTGTATGACGATTATCGCCAACTTCCTCAATATCTTGAGCTCTTAAACAAGTCTGGCTATCTGTTAATCTGTTACCGTCAGGGTGAACCTCACCTAGTAAATAAGCTATTAAAGGTTGCATACCCGAACCAGTAAATAAGGTGGAGGCATCATTATCTGGTATTAGTTTAGTGCGCTTAATTTTCTTATGATTTTGCTTAATAAAAAAGCTTAGATAGGCTTGTCTTATTGCTTGGGCGTTCATCTGTTAGAGTATAGCAGTAATTTGACTTTTTTCGTAAATAATAATATAAACTAGTAATGTTGTTCGAGACAAGCGATGGTCAAATTAGTCTTATTTTAGAACATGATAGTCAAACTGGCTTACACGAAAGAACAGTCTTAGTTAATGCCCTTGGGTTATTAACATCCGCCCAACAAGATGATCATGTAGCCAGATCATTTTCAGCTAATTTAGGTTTTTATTTGGGCGAACTGGATATAAACTTACCCGAAGGCTCCAAAGCCGGCTAAGATAAAGCAAGTTTTAAAAACACAGAACCATATCCAGTGACTATCGCTGAAATTAAAATAATTGCACAAGCACTAGAAGAATATATTAAAGACACCGGCAGGGCGTTATCGTGTCTGGCTACAACACCAGACCCGTTTAAATGTAATTTAAGGGTATTACAGAGTGATGAAGCTCAGTCAATGCTAGACAATGTAACTGAGGAATTTGCGATCATTAGAGATAGCTTTAAGCCTAAATCAACGTTCGGTTTTCATTAAGCAATAATCCCGCCACCAAGCACTTGGTTGTTATTATAAATAACCGCTGATTGACCAATAGCCAGGCCTCTACTAGCTTCGTCAAGTAATAGTTTATCGTCAATCAGTTTAGCAGGAATTAGCGGTCCTCGATAACGTAAGCGAGCTAAAAACTTTTTATCAGTTTTTGGCTGACCATTAATCCAATGAAGTTGGCTTAATTTAACTTCATGAGACCATAAATAAGGATCATTTAAATCAGTCGTGACATAAATAAGGTTATTTCTGATGTCTTTAGCTGTGACATAATAAGGTAAGCCTCCGCCAAGATTAAGACCGTGTCTTTGGCCTATGGTATAAAAAATAGCGCCGTCATGACGACCAATTACTTTGCCAGTTTCATCGATGATATCGCCATCGGCTTGCGGACCTAAAATGCTTGTTAAAAAGTCTTTAATACCTATATCTCCTACAAAACAAATGCCTTGGCTATCTTTTTTACTTGCAGTATAAAGTCCTAGAGTTTTAGCTATTTGTCTAACTTTTACCTTAGTCATATTACCAAGAGGCATCAAACTTTTAGCTAGAGCATCCTGAGTAAGACGATACAAAAAATACGATTGATCTTTTGTCTTATCTACACCCATGTATAACTTATTGTCAACAATCTGGGCATAATGGCCAGTAGCAATGTAGTCAGCACCTTCGCTTAAGGCTGTTTCAAGAAACAGCTTAAATTTAATTTCTTGATTACACATAATGTCCGGGTTAGGCGTATTGCCAGCCTGATATTCCTTAACCATATAATCAACAACTTTTTGCCGATATTGATTTTCAAAGTCATAAACTTTAAAAGCAATTCCGAGTTGCGTGGCAACACGTTTAGCGTCTAGGAAATCCTGTTGCCAAGGACAAATAAAACCTGGTAAATCTTGTGTCCAGTTTTTCATATAAACACCTGTCACCTGATAACCTTGGTCTTTTAATAAGGCAGCGGTTAGTGAGGAGTCAACTCCACCACTCATGCCAACAAAAACGGTTTTTGACATTAGAATATTATATAATATTCTGCTTTATACGTCTAAGAAGACTATAACTTCGTCTTCTTTGACATGCATTATGCCACCTGATATGGCAATCTTGATTAATTCTTGTTGATCTTTAATTAGCGCCCTGATTACTAGCTCACATTCACTGAGTAAAGAGATAAAATTGTGATGCTTAGGTAAGATGTCAAAAGGACCAGTGTGATTAACAGCGCTGATTGAGAAAGCCTGACCATCATAGTATTCTCTAAACGGAGCAGCCACTCTAACATGCATGGTTAGCTGATCACTATTAGCCTGCTGATCATACT
>JAJZHX010000016.1 GCA_021804315.1 bacterium | reverse complement strand
CACTCAATCAGGGGCATGTTACCAAATAATAAATTATTAGACGACAGACTAAAAAGGCTGAAGGTTTATGGCGGAAGCGAACATCCACATGATCCTCAGCAACCAGCAATAATCTCACTCAGGAAGGAAAAATAACTATGGCAAAAGACAGTTATTTTTATGCTCTAGGACGTCGTAAAAGATCGACAGCAAGAGTTAGACTAACAAGTGGTAAAGGGGAAATTACTATTAATAACAAATCGGCTGATGCCTACTTTAGTAATAGTAAATATTTAGTTAAAAAGCTTCAAGAACCATTTGTTGTTTTAGATAATATAAATAAGTTTAATATTATCGCCAAAGTTTCAGGTGGAGGCCTAGAGGGCCAGGTAGAGGCAATTAGATTAGCCACTGCTAAAGCCTTAGTTGAAGTTAATAACGATTTCAAGAGTACTCTTAAAAGAGCCGATTTATTAAGTCGAGACTCACGAGAAAAAGAAAGAAAGAAGTTTGGATTTAAGGGCGCTAGAAAGAAACGACAGTTTACGAAACGTTAAGTAGACTAACTAAAGATATTTGTAAAATATTTAGCTTACCTAATTAAGCAATAGTTTTACAATGTTATTTATGATAGAAGGAAACTTTAAACCTATAGCTACAAATCCGGTAGACAGCTTAGAAAAGCTAGATAACTTGCTAATCCAACCTCAGGCAAGACCAGCGTTAGATTCAGCACTTTTAGACAGAATATTGCGAGTCATGCGAGAAGATAAAACTCGAACCAGACAACCACTAACTAATACAACCGCCTCTCGGCCAACTTTAGAAAATTAGTGTTTTAAACAGCCTGAAAAAACCAGTATAATACTTATATTATGAGTAGCTCAGTTATTTTGACAGGCCTTAGAGCCAACAATGACCTTCATATTGGTAATTACTTTGGTGCGTTAGTACCGATTATCGATCTGGCCAACAACCAATCAAAAGATTATCAGATTAATTTATTTGTGCCAGATCTTCATAGTTTTACGACACCTATTGATCATAGTCTGTTACAAACTGGCATATTTAATAATCTTAAAACTTATCTTGCAGCCGGACTGCCTATAGATAAATCAAATGTTTACATCTACCGGCAAAGTTATATACCAGCTCACTCTGAATTAGCCATCATTTTAAGTTCATTTACGTCATTTGGCGAAATGTCTAAAATGACCCAGTTCAAAGAAAAGGTTGATCGAATAGATTTTCGGGCAGAAATAAAAGAAATAATTAAATATATAACTGAAAAAAAATATAATTTACACAATGCCGTAGATTATCTTGAACTTACTCAAAGCCTGCAAACACTAGTAGATAGCCAAGAGAATGAGACTTCTGTCGGTTTATTCACTTACCCAATTTTAATGGCTGCCGATATTTTGCTGTATGGAGCGAAATATGTGCCAGTTGGTGAAGATCAAACTCAGCATCTAGAGTTTACGAGAGACATTGCCCAGAGGTTCAATAATCGTTTTGGCGAAGTATTTACAATCCCGGCACCGGTTAAAGAACAACATAACTTTTTTGGTAAGGATCAGGGGCTAAGAATTAAAGACTTACAAGATCCAACTAAAAAAATGAGTAAAAGTAACATAACTGAAAAAGGTATAATCTTCATGCATGATAGTTTAGAAGTAGCCAAAAGTAAAATTAGATCAGCAACGACCGATTCAAAGGCTAAAATTACTTATGACAAACAAGCTCAACCCGGCCTAGCTAACTTACTAGAAATTCTTGCTTTAGTTTCGGCCGAAGATTTAAATTCGGTTATAACGAGGTATCAAGGGCAAACTAGCTACGGTCCTTTAAAAGAAGAGTTGGCCGATAAAGTTGTAAAATTTTTAAATAAGTTTCAAACTTCGTATAACTCTGTCAATTATGAGACTTTAATGTCAAAACTTAGATCCAGCGAATTAGCTATGAATAAGCAAGCCAATCTAGTGTTATTAAAAGTCCAAAAGGCTGTTGGGCTAAGAAGCTAAAGTAGTGAAAAAGGCTTTTTTAAATGAAAGACTTGATCACTTTCTGGCCAGGCAGTATCAGCTAAGTCGAAAGGCAAGTGTTAATCTAATCAAGCAAGACGCTATAACAGTTAATAAAAAGCCTATAAATAAAGCTAGTTTCCTGCTTAAACAAACTGATAATATTGTTATAAAAAAGTCATTTTTAAAGCCCAAACCAATATTAGACTTAGATTTACCGATTATTTATGAGGATAATAATGTTATTGTTATAGATAAACCAATTGGCATATTAAGTCATAGTAAAGGTAAATTTAACCCGGAAGCAACAGTAGAAACATGGCTTCAACAAAAGGTAGCAGATTTAAAATACGATCGAGCAGGTATTGTCCATCGCTTAGATCGGGCGACTAGCGGAGTAATGATCCTGGCGAAAAACTCGCAAACTCAGAGTATGTTGCAAAAACAGTTTTCCCAGCGTAAAACCAAAAAAATTTACACGGCAGTAATAAGCGGTCAACTAAACCCTAAAGAAGCTGTTATAGATATGCCAATTAACCGTAATCCTAAAAAACCCCAGACTTTCCGTGTTGATGTGAACGGTAAATCTGCGTTAACTCATTATTTACAACTGAAAAATAACAATAAATATAGTCTAGTTGAGCTCAGGCCGACGACTGGCAGGACGCATCAACTAAGAGTTCATTTAGCATATCTCAAGCATCCTATTTTAGGTGATAATTTCTATAATGGTGAACCAGCGGAAAGGCTATATCTTCATGCCTCAAGTTTAGAAATAACCTTGCCAGATAGTCAAAGAAAAGTCTTTAAAAGTAGTTTACCGAAAGAATTTAAATACAAGGTCAAACAATGAAACAACTTGTATTCGATTCTAAAACTCGCCTGTCAATTGACAGAATCACCATGTCACCGCCTAACACTTTAATATTAATTGGCCATCAAGGTGCTGGTAAATTCGCCTTAGCCAAATATATCACCGAAACTGCACTACTTATAAATAATATTGACAACTATGCCTATAGTTTAATTGTTTCACCAACTAAAGATTCAATTACTATCGATAATATTAGATCAATTGAGAGGTTTCTTTTACTAAAGGTACCGAGTTTCAAGTCAATTAATCGCTCAATTATAATTGATCAAGCCGACAAGTTGACTAAAGAAGCCCAAAACGCCTTACTTAAAACCCTAGAAGAACCACCTAAAGATAGCCTTATAATCTTAACTGTTAATAATCTTAACTCATTATTATCAACAATTACTTCCAGGGCTCAAAAGCTCAATGTAAACTTACCTAAAGAAAGAGAGCTTAAAGATTTCTTTGTTAACCAAGATTTCCCTAAAGAAACAGTTGATCAAGCCTACTTGTTATCAAAAGGCCTGCCCGGTACAATGTTTCGTATTTTAAATAACCCAGACGATCCTCTAATTTTAGCTTTAAAGCAAGCAAAGTTATTTCTTGGAGCAAATACTTACCAAAGAAGCATCCTGATTAATGATTTCGCCAAAGATAAGGTTAAACTACAAGATTTAATCGAGGTTATGGAAATCATGGCTGAAACTAGTCTGAAAAACAATGCCAATAACAAAATTTGGCAAAATGTTTTAAAATCTAGCTACTACCTCAAGCTTAGTTTAAGTAGAAACTCAGTTAGCAAGCTGGCATTAACTAAGTTTGTTATCGATCTTGTTAGTGTATAATTACATACATAAGTTTATGTATGAATTAGCAATCATCCTAATATTTGGAGTTTTAGCTTATAGAAATGCTGAAGTTCATGAAGATGAATTTGCTAACATGTCTCGTAAAATGGGTGAAAGACTTGGTAAACTATGGGACATCGCTCATCAAGGTATGCGAGAAAACCGTTTTTTAAGAGCCGAAAAGGCCTTATTAACTATTTTAAAAATCGATGAAAAGAATGCAGCAGCTTACAACAGGCTAGGTATTTTATATGCTAAACAAAAGGAATATCGTGATGCTATTGACTGCTTTGAAATTGCCTCCAGCATAGAAGCATCAGCTTCAAGTCTACATAATCTTGGCTTAATTTATTATGAAACAGAGAATTATGAAAAAGCTGCAATTGCTTTCGAGCAAGCCTTAAAACTTGAGGATAATTTAGCTACTAGACACGTAGCTTATGCTAAGGTTCAAGAAAAATTAAATAATGAAAAACTTATGTTTCAATCCTTGGAAAAAGCCGCCAAAATTGAACCGAATAAAGAAACTTACAGTTTACTTTTCAAGGCTTACGAATCTCATGGCAGAATTCAAGAAGCCAAGAAGATATCTAAGAAAATCTTAAAGCTTAAAACACCTCAAGGTAAACCAAAGCGAATTTTTCGTCCTAAAAGAGTGGTTATTTAGCTATTTGACTATTTATGACTAGCCTAAATAAAGACAAACATCCGCATAGTATTAAATTTATTGAAGCTGACAACTATCTACTAACTAAAGGTCAAAAAGCCAGATGGCACTTTTTGATGGCTTTTAGCATCTATTTACTTTTATCTCTAATATACTTCGCTCCCAGCTCATTACATCAACTTTCTAGCGCAGTATTTAATAATGGCGGAGACCCTGAGCAGTTTATATGGTATTACAATTGGTGGCCATTCGCCCTAGTTCATCATCATAACTTATTTGTTTCTAAATATGTTTGGAATCCGACAGGCTATAATTTTAGTTGGTCAACTTCTATCCCATTTTTAGGATTTTTAATGATGCCGGTAACTCTACTGGGTGGTGCAGTTTTATCTTTTAACATCTTTGCTTTACTAAGCCCAGTATTAGCAGCATTTAGTGGCTTTTGTTTAATCTATTATATAACTAAAAGGTTTTTACCATCGTTACTTTCGGGTTACATTTTTGGTTTTTCAAGTTTTGAAATAGCTCAACTTCTGGGGCACCCACAACAATACGCAATTTTCCTATTACCTATATTAATACTGCTTTATTTAGCCCTAATAAATAACAGTATTTCCCATAAACTCTACATTGTTTTGTCTAGCCTAACATTTGTCTTTTTAGTAGGAACTTCACTAGAAATTGCCACTACTTTTAGTTTATTTTCTATAATTAGCCTAGTATGCTTTTACTGGCTAAGCGCAAGTGATCGTCAGCGAATCCTATCATCTTTAAAATATATTGCTTGTTCATTATTACTCAGCTTAGTCCTACTGTCGTATTTTATTTATTACCTTATCTCAGGTTATCATAATCTACCCAAAGAAATTCATCCTTTAATTCCGTTCTCTACAAATTTAGCTAATACATTTATCCCAACTCCATTAACTTTAGTTGGTGGTCAAGCTTTAACTTTTCTGTCTAGGTATTTTACGGCTAATAACGCTGAAAATGGCGCCTATTTAGGAATACCAATGTTGTTAATATTAGCCTATATCACTTATAGACATTGGCAAAATAAAAGACTAAGAGCTTTAGTCACTGTATTTATATTAATAGTTATTGCTTCTCTAGGCACTAGACTTCATATTATCGGACAATTTGGCACTAAAATTATTATGCCATGGGCTATTGTCACTAATATACCACTAATTAATGCTGCCCAGCCTGACAGATTTTCTCTCTACTTTTTCCTAATAGCGGCAATTTTAATTGGTATTTGGTTAAGTTATAGTTCTAGAAATCGTAAATTTAATTATTTAAAGCTCCTTGCCGTTTTAGTTGCCATAGTAGCGATCATGCCTAGCCCTAAAAGCTATTATTACCAGACGGTTAGCGTCCCTAAGGTATTTCAAAAACCCTATGTTGCTAAGTACTTAGCCAATCAGCCTAATGTTTTAATTTTACCATTTGATGGAAGCAGTACTTATTATCAGTATGCATCTGGTATGGCTTTTACTCAGGCAGGCGGTTATGTTGGCTTTATACCTAAACAATACGCTAGTAATCCGGTTATAAGTGCTTTAAAAAGTAATAGTCCTAGTATAAATTTTTCGATACAATTACAAACTTTTTGTAATCAAAATAACATAAGTAAAATAATATATATTAATAACCTAATGCCTTCAAATATGCTAGCCAGTATTAGGTCTCTAAATTGGCCAATGATAAAAATTGGTAATGTCTTTATCTTCTCAAACCCGAAGATTTAATAAGTTTTTTAAGATTAGTTTATTTTTGGCCGATTGCCCATTTTACAGAGGGGCTGAGTTGTTTATCTAATCTATGAATACAACCTATCCAGCAACATGGCCGGCGTTTACCATGCTTTAAATCATTTACCAGCCTATTTATATGTTGACGTCTAGTTTTAGCTTGCTTAACGGAAATAGTCCAACAAATCCATTCATTTTGAGCAAGTGGCGTTAAAGTCTGCCAAATTAACCAAGCTTGCTGATCAGATTTTAATGCTAGACTTAAGTCTTTAGGTAAACTATGGACGGGTCTAAATTGCTTAGAAGTCATTATCTGGTAGTTTAACATGAAGCATGTTAGTACCCAACTCAATTATTAGAAAGAAATATTCTTAGCTGTCTAAAGTCTCACGACATTGCGCTAGATCCTTTCACGGGTAGCTCGACAACTAGCATTGCTAAATATAAGCATTGACACAGGTTTATAGGTATAGCTACTGAACAAGATTACCTAGATTTATCTATAAAAAGATTTACATGTACTAAAATGCTTTTAAGTTGGTCCCCTAGATAAGCATTATCAATGAAATAAACACTAAAATGTTGCCTTATATGGCGATAATAAACAGTTTAATCGATTTCTGGTGCAACCAGTAGACCAGTTTGTAAACACATTACTTCTTTCTTTGATAAATCTGTCAAGTAAGCTTGAGAAGCTAGGTATTGCTTACGTTGAAGATAAAGTAATTATACTAGAAAGTGAAGCTTAATTATTTATAAATTATTTGTTGAGGGAGACTCGACTATACCTTCAGCTAGCAATCTGGATAATTCTTCTGGTGAAAGTAACGATGCTGCGACACCAAAAGGTATCCTATCAGGAGCTTTTTCAGTTTCCACTGCTAAAGAAGTTACCGAAGGTGGCTCATTCAATATGAGTGATTCATTCTCTAAGTTACGGTCAGGTCTATGTATAAAACTATTGAATTTGCCTTTAATGTCCATGTCTTGTCCTACCAAATGTTATATATTCGTTATACAATATTATATACATATATTCAATAAATTGGTGCAGGGTGTAGGATTCGAACCTACGAAGGCTAAAGCCAATGGATTTACAGTCCATCGTGTTTGACCGCTTCACTAACCCTGCATTATCTGATGGAGCCATCTTCGGGAATTGAACCCGAGACCCCATCCTTACCATGGATGTGCTCTACCCCTGAGCTAAGATGGCGTGCTTAGTTCTAAACAATATTAGCAAAATTAGACAGTATTTGCTACACTTTATACTTGTAAATATTAATAATTAAAAGCTAATTTACCTTTATTGCCACCTTAGCTCAGTTGGTCAGAGCATCTGTTTTGTAAACAGAGGGTCGTCGGTTCGAATCCGACAGGTGGCTCCAACTTAGATAAGTAAATTATTTAACTTTAATAAACTATAAGAACTATTAGAATAATCCATGTTGTGCTGACCTGCTTTTTTATAAAAAGCGAGCACTTAAAACACCCTTATTTGTATGAAAGGGTGTTTTTAGTTTACAAACCACAAATATATCTGTTAAAATGGCATTAATTAATAAAGGTAAATTATGGCAAAAAAAGGTGTAAAACGTAAAATAGTCGGCTTAATTAGTGAAGAGAGCGGTGAGCGAATCTATTACACCGCTAAAAATACACTCAACACGCCTGAGAAGTTAACTCTTAGAAAATATAGCCCAAAGCTTAGAAGACATGTAACTTTTACGGAGACTAAAAAGAATTTAGGACGTAATGAAGCTCCAAAACGTTAAGCGTGTCTAGATAAATCTAAGATGGTATTAACCATTTCAGCATGACTCCAAACGAGTGGAGTGACGCCAAGAGAGACACCAGTTTCCGGATCAAACTGCTCACCTAATATTCCACTGTTAGATTTACGCTTTAGTGACCAGTTAAGTAGTTTCTTAGCCTTATCGATTTGGCTTGTAGTTGTATAGTATTGAGCCAACCATAAAGTACTAACTATCCATGGATTGCCCAGATATTGATGCTTTGTTAGAAAATAGTAATCCTTCTCATATCTTAAAACACCACCGCTTGGCGTAACATTAGTAATGCGTGACTCGATTGCACTAGCTGTATGTTTAAGCCTCGGATCATCTAAATCTAGACCCCCGTACATATAAGGACCGTAAAGATTAGAAATATCGACAGTATTATCATACTGAAGAGTTCCATCAGGTTGCAGTAAATAGCCCTTAACAAAAAACTTATCCTCTTGATTATATAAAGTATCAAGTTTAGAGCGAATACTATCAGCTACATTCTGCCATTTAACATTATCGGCGGGCTGATCAATAATTAGGGCCAATTTGGCAGCTGCTTCCAGGGCAGCTATTACCGTACAAACAGTGTAAGTTGAAGTTAAAAATTTTTCTTCCCAAAGATCATAGCTGGCATGAGGTAAACCAGTTTGTTCATCAATAAAATTGGTCATGAAGTTAGAGCAGGGAACTATAAAAGTGTGGTAAATGTTTTCCAGGAAATTAATATCTTTACTGACTTCATAATACTCACCAATCATAAAAATTAC
>JAJZHX010000015.1 GCA_021804315.1 bacterium | reverse complement strand
ATAACGCTTTACAGTTCTTAGGTATAGCCTAGATTTTGGTTTTATTACCTACAGATTGATCTGGTCAAAAAACTAAACAAAAAGAGCCGGTTATGGTTCTTGGCTGTGGATACTGCTAGGTCTAAGAGGTCATTGTGGTAATATCTTACCAAATTAAAGGGCCATCGTGTACGCTATCGCAATAATTCTAAAGTCCCAAAGTGCTTTAGTCCCTCAATGATGCCGTTTGCGCAGTTAGCACTAGCAAGGTATATTTCTGGATTTTGGCTATCATGACTCCATTGCAGGTTTTTACACGAATTTTGTCTATTAACTCAGCTATTACAAATGCTTTTTTAACCAAGAACTAAACAAAAAAGACCACTTAAGTATTTATATACTCCACCTCTGTAAAACAAAAAGCCACAATGTATGTGACTTAAGTTTGCCTCTATAAGAAGTGTCTTGGAGGTGCAGCGCTCAGATAATTTACACTCCTTAGTAAATGAAATGGAACGTTGGAGGGGTATTATTGGTAACGAATTTTATAATCAGCTTTGAAACTTCCACTCAGCGGTAGCTCGTTAGATAAGCGCCCAATATCATCCTTGGAAATTTCAGCATAAGAGTAGATACCTTTGGTTTTTGCAATATTCTCAGCATATGGAGTAGCTATAATAGACGTACCATAGTAGCTAGTATTGGGGTCACTGCCTGTTCTATCAACTGCTACAAAGAAGTACTGATTCTCGTGCGCCCTGGCTAGCACTAGATGTTCCATTATTGCTTGTTTATTTCTACCCTCAACCCAGTTAAAACCTGCGAACATACACTCAACACCCGCTTTCTTATAAGCCTCGAATAATCTAGGGAATCGAATATCAAAGCAGGTGCTTATGCCACACTTCCAGCCTTCAAATTCAAAGGTTACTAATTCAGCGCCAGATGTATATACATTAGGCTCTTCAGACTGAGTAAACAGATGATTTTTGTGATAATAAGCTACTAGCTCACCGTCTTTGGATACTACAAATTGTGTGTTAAAAGGTTTCCCATTTGGATTAGCTTCTACCATACCGCAAACGAGGGCAACATCATGTTTTTCAGCTATAGACTGAATGGCTCTTACGCCTTCCCCGTCAAGATTTTGCGCAACGTTTTCATTGCTCTCATCTACTATGAATCCGGCTAGACTTATCTCAGGAAATAAAACTATATCTGTTTTAGGATAAAGCTCCTTAATCTTCTTTACATGCTGTTCTGTAAGCTCTACATTCTTGTCTACATCTTCCCATACGGTCTCGGAAGCTACTAAGGCGATATTCATGCTTTAACTATAACAAACATTAGATACTAGCCCAGCAGATATGTTTACACTTATTACTTCTATAAATTAAAAGACGCTAGATTGGCGTCACTTAATCTAATCTGTTTGATTTGTCTTGGAGGTCCACCAAAGAAATAAGTTATATATTTTCACCCAAGAACTCCTTAGATGGAGAGTACTTCTGGATAATCTATATAGACAAGAACAACTGAGCAAGAAAAGGTTAAAAGCAATATATTCCTAGTGGGAGTTACGTATTGGAGCGCAATGCTTATTTATATCCTGAAGCTTGTTTCTCGAACATTTCCTTATATAAGCCTTTTTCATTTTGCATCAGCTCAGTATGATTACCTTTTTCGATAATCTCTCCCTCCTCAATAACAAATATCTGTTTAGCACGCCTGACAGTGCTAAAGCGATGAGAAATTATTATAGTTGACCTCTCCTTACTATGACTTTCTAAAGTTTTAAATATCTCATATTCGCTTTTAGCATCAACTGCTGCTGTTGGTTCATCAAGAATTAAAATGTCAGCATCTCTAAACAATACCCTAGCTAATGCAATTCGTTGCCACTGGCCACCTGATGGTTCTATGCCATCTTTGAATCCTGGTTCTAAAACCTGTTCAAATCCTTTAGGGTATTTTTTAATGAAAGATGCGGCATTGGCAGTTTCCGCTGCTTTATGGATTTTATTGTCATTATTAAATTCGTCTATTTTACCTAAGGCTATATTATCTCTGACAGAAAATGGGTAATCGTTGAAATACTGAAACAAAACTCCAACATGAGCATAGTAGCTATTTAAATCTAAATCCTTAATATTGGTTCCATTAACAAGAACTTCACCACTAGTAACATCGTAAAAGCGTAGGAGTAATTTAATAATAGTAGTTTTACCAGCACCATTTTCACCAACAAAAGCAATACTATCTCCAGGGTTAATAGTGAAAGAAATATCTTTGATAGAAGGCTTTTTACTACCTGGATAAGCGAAAGATACGTTATTGAATCTTATGGTAGGTTTTGTGTCACTTGGAATCTTTATAGCGTTTTCTGGCGAAACAATTTTTGGATTGGTATCAACTAACAAATATAAATCTTTCATGTACTCGTTATTGTCATAGATAAAATTAAGTGAGTTAGCTATAAGACTTAAAGAGCTGCCAAATTGCAATATAATGCCACTATAGAAGCTGTAATTGGCCAAGCTAAGAGTATGATTCAGAACTTTAGTTATTAGCCACAAAGTCACTCCACCCGCAACAGCAACTTCAGTTGTAATCCCTAAAAATGCTTTACTCTGTGTGCCTTTTAGGTGTTTGAGTTGACGATTATAGAAATCAACATGAAGTCCTTTTAGGAAATTAAGAAGATATTTTCTTGTGCCAAGTATCTTTGTTTCTTGCAGGCTGTATTTATCCTCAAGAAACCTTGTCGTTTTTTGTGCTAGTAGAGGTTTATCTCCTTTTTCGTCCCACAAATTCCATTTAAGCTGGCTGAATCTTTTCTCTGCGTAAAAACCTGGAATTAAAGAAGCGGCCATAACTAAAATTAGCCAAGGCGCAAAGGTAAAAACTATAACTAAGGAAGATATAAGCCTAGCAACAGAATGTAGGCACTGTAATATATAGTTAGCAAAGTTCTGAGGTGTATATTGATATTCTTGAGAGACTTTTTGAATTTTCTTTTTTAGTTCAAAATCATCATGCTGCTCCATATCAAGCGAAGAGACAGCGCTGTTAAAATCTACAGTCATACGAACGTACCATTTTATCCATGCTCTACGCTCAATAAAGGATATCCACCTCCAGGAAAATCGTTCGCCTAAAACTGCTATGGTTGAAGCTGCCAATAAAATATAAACATGTCCGCTTGAAACAGGTTTACTCTGAAATACCAGCGTCAATTGACCAATAATGCGACTGCCGAAGTATATTGTCAGGATACTAGATGTCACCTGCAAGGCAATAAGGACTATGTAGCCTATAAGAGCGAATCTATCAATTTGCCAATACAATACTAAAGTACGCCAAATATTTTTTTGTAATGAGTAGTTTTTTGATATATTTTTTGGCATATTATCTTATTGCGTGATGTATTAATAATACCAATTTGATACCTTAACCAAAATAAAACGATTCATTTTCAAATAAGTAAATATGAAATAACAAGTAACAAAATACCCACTTAAGTATTTATATACTCCACCTCTGTAAAACAAAAAGCCACAAAGCATGTGACTTTAGTTCATATCTGTAAGAAGTGTCTTGGAGGTCCACCAAAGAAATAAGTTATATGCTTTCACCCAGGAACTCCTTAGATGGAGAGCGCTTTTGGATAATCTGTATAGACAGCAGCAACTTAATAAGAAAAGGTTGAATGCAATATATTCCTAGTAGGGTTTATATGTTATGGATTTACTTTTAAGCCACTGCTATTATTATATGTATGACTAATCAAAATGACCTGACAATCACGTTTGAAGTAAAGCAATCACCAGTTGAGGTTTTTAATGCAATAAACAATGTTCGTGTCTGGTGGTCAGGTAATATTGAAGGCACTACAGACAAATTGGGTTCAGAATGGACTTATCGTTACCAGGATATTCACTATTCTAAGCAAAAGATTACTAAGCTAGCGCCTAATAAAAACGTTACATGGCATGTTATAGATAGCTATATCAGTTTTGTGAAAGATAAAGAAGAATGGACAGGCACAGATATTGTTTTTGACATTACTAAGAGTGACGATAAAACTCTACTAACGTTTACTCATAAAGGATTGGTGCCTTCAATAGCCTGCTATGACAAATGTGCTCCTGCCTGGGATTACTATATTAACGACAGCCTATTTAAGTTAATAACTACTGGCAAGGGTGCCCCAAATATTGTTGAGAAATGACAGAATCATTTAGCTATACATGTCGTTATTAAATTAAGTTTAGACCACCTCAGCTCTTTATATACTCTGCCTCTGTAAAACAAAAAGCCGCAAGTAGTGTGACTTAAGTTTGCATCTGTAAGAAGTGTCCTGGAGGTCCACCAAAGAAATAAGTTATATATTTTCACCCAAGAACTTCTTAGATGGAGAGTACTACTAGATAATCTATACAATCAGGAGCAACTTAGTAAGAAAAGGTTGAGTGCAATATATTCCTAGTGGGAGTTACAGGTAATATAATTAGACAATAATATTATTGTATTGTATAGTATAAGTTATGAGTGAGACTGTTAAATCTCCCGATTCTAAACGAGAACAATGGCTTTCTGACCTAAGTCATTTTATTGTTGAAGCTAATCTAAACACCTGGGCTGCCGATGGGGCTGAAGTTGAACCCCAACGACCTGGATATAAAGAGCTGGAATACCAAGATGGGCTATGGCGACTAAGAGATAGTTATACTGGATACTTTAGAGCTCCTGGAATGACCACAGTTTATTACAAGGGGTCTCCTGCTTGGACTATGCAGTATGGGGGGCATGGTCAAACTGAAGGTTATGAAGCACAAGCTAAACAAACATTTAATTTCTTAAGGGAGGCACTTAAACGAGTAACTCCAGAATTGCCATTCAGAGGACCCGAAGAATATGTTGATGGTGAAAGTGTTTATCGTTTTACTATGCTTGATGGCGACATCACTGATGGGCTATGGAGGGAAGAAATCACCGAACATGGCAAGTTAACTTTTACGCAAACTGGTCTTGTAGGTACAGTCATTAAAAAAGATGCCAATAGGCAGCCAGTACTACCCTGGAACCTTTAACACACATAAGCCTTTACATACTCCACCCCAGTAAAACAAAAAGTCACAAAGTTTGTGACTTAAGTTTGCATCTGTAAGAAGTGTCCTGGAGGTCCACCAAAGAAATAAGTTATATACTTTCACTCAGGAACTTCTTAGATGGAGAGTACTTCTAGATAATCTATATAGACAAGAACAACTAGGTAAGAAAAAGTTTAATGCAATATATTCCTAGTGAGGGTTATAAAAGGTACTTGATTAAAAAAATAAATTAGCTAACGATTTGGTTTAATAAACTCTTCCCAGGATTGCATTTTTTTAGTAGACAAACCTTTTGGTTTGAAACGTGCTTTATTATTATCATATATATATCGTAGTCTCTGGTAGCTAATATAGCTAAGGATGATTCCTGTACTAGTGCCGAGGTTTAGGCTTTCAACAATACCGCCCATTGGAATTTGAATGCATAAGTCAGCTGCCTGAGATGCTCCCTCTGAAACTCCCTTTGATTCATTGCCAAACCATACTGCAAGCCTCTTTTGGGTAAATGTTTCTTCGTATAGATTGACGTTTAATTTGCCTTTAAGATGAGAAGAGGTAACAGCAATTGTGTAGTTATTTTTTCTTAAGTGCTCAATACATTCACTGGCTGTTTTGAAGCTTTTTACAAACACCCATTTATTAGCTCCAACACTAACGTTCTTTAAGTGTTTGTTAGAGCGTGAAGTTTCAAAATCACGTACAATTTCGTTGTTGCCAATAACATATAATTTTTCAACTCCAAAAGCAGAAATATTTCTCATTGCTGACGCAATGTTGACTACGTCTTTTGGATTTTCAAGAACACAAATAAAGTATTTGTTCTGAAGGTGTTTAACTTGCCTAATTCTATTTCTAATGGGCATAAATTAACTATAGCAAAGTAAGTATGGGCATGCTCTGATTACACACAAAAACACTGGTATAAATTATCTTGATAGTGCAGAAAATAAAAGGGAACGCCTGGAGGGCCCAGTGGGACTCGAACCCACGACACCCTGCTTAAAAGGCAGGTGCTCTAACCGACTGAGCTATGGGCCCATCCTTGGGATATTAACTCTTACATTATCCGTAATTTATCCAAAAAGTCAATTTTAAGTTTAATCATTTTTTATGGCTAGCTTTATTACTTGCAAGATGCGAATGATCCATCCAAATCATAATAACTGAAACTAATCCACTTAGTCCTACTATTATAGCCTGGTGCTTTTTCAATTCTAACCATAGTTCTGATTTAATAATGTTGTTGGCTAGGTGAAAAGGAAAAATTGGCGATAATATCATGGCTAGTAATAAACCTACACCTAATCCTGGCAAAATATTTAGATATTTTTTGTTGCCTTTAACACTCTTTGTTAAACTCAATGATGTTAACAGTGGTGGTAATAATAGTAAAATAATCCTTGGCCAAATATTACCTGCATCTATTCCTCTAGCTACATGGGCTGAAAAAAGCGCTAATAATTCGTGAGCGTCAGGACTAACAAATTGCATGAGAACATAGCCTAAACATAAACTTAAAAATATTATTGACGCATTAATTTGGTACCAAAATAATAACAAAGCTGGAACTGCAATAATTGCTATTAGAATAATTTCATTTGAGTGCATGAAATAAACTATAGCATGATGTTAAAACTAATGCTTTTTTCAGGCGCCAACTTTATCTTTTCTTCGCCCAGCTTTAATAATCATTTCTGCGTAATCAATAATTGGAGCTGCCACGTTACGCCCAGTAACTCTCTCGATACTAAAACCTGGGCTGGAGTTTACCTCTAAAACCAGGGGGCCTTTTTCGCTTCTCATCATGTCAACACCACAAACACTTAGACCCATAGCTTTAGCAGCTTTTTGAGCGGTTTTTCTTTCTTCATCAGTTAATTTAACTGGTAACCCTGTACCACCCTGATGGAGGTTAGACCTAAAATCATCGTCTAGACTCTGACGCACCATACTGGCCACCACTTTACCATTAACAACAAAAACCCTTATATCGACACCTGCACTCTCAGCAACATATTCTTGAACCAAGAAGTTAACTTCTTCAACATAAAATGCTTGCATCACAGCTAGGGCTGCTTTTCTTGTTTCTGCTAGAACCACGCCGTTGCCATGAGTGCCTCGAGCAACCTTTATAATCACCGGCGCACCGCCAACTTGTTCAAGAACACCTTCAAAATCTGCTGTTTCTCTGGCAAACACTGTTTTAGGTATACCAATGCCAGCTTTAGCTAGAAGTTGCATGCTACGTAGCTTATCCCTTGATCTAACAATAGCAATCGAACTGGTAACAGTTGGGACGTTTTGCATTTCAAATTGTCTGACTATAGCTGAACCATAACGTGTTAAAGTAGCTGCCACTCTGGGAATAATCACATCAATGTCTTTTACTTCTTCGCCTTTGTAATTAACAACTGGTCGACCTCGCTCTAAGGTAACGTAGCACTTGGCATAATTTATAACACTGACTTTATGCCCACGACTAAGAGCTTCCTCTTTAAGCCTTTTTGTTGAGTAATTAGCTGGCCCTTTGGATAGTATTGCTATATGCATTAATTCTTCCTTTCCGTCTAGAGGTTAATCGCTTATGACTGGTCGCTACATCAACTAAAAATTTACCTCTTAAAACATTACGTCCTAGTAATACAGGATAGGTTCTTTTAGATCGATCGGTAAGGGTAAACCAAGCTCGTATTTTACGATTATTAATAACTACAAGCAATTTAACTTTAAATCTGCGTTCTTCTAAGCTGTTTGAGCTAATTACTCTAACACGCTTAAAATCCTTAAATATTAGTGTTTTAGCATCAGAGTAAGCCTCATTATGAGCAAGAAATTTAACTTCTAGATAATTGTCATGAACTATTACTTTTGCAACGGAAATTGCCGAAGTCTTAGCTCCAGTGTCTATCCTGGCTCTTATAGGCTTAGAAGTTACTTCAGGTAAATATATAAGAGACGAATGTCCAATTAAATCAAGTTTACTCATATAACTATTATACAATATATTACAATAATTTACTAGTATATTATGCTATCTTAACGGTTCTGGAAACAATAATTTTTAAATCAGAATCGTTTAAACAGTATACTACTATCGCTTTTCTAGCAAAAATTTAATTGATTTTACACTTTTAAATGAGTTTTTATAATACTGGCGTGATCAACCCTAAGAAAAACAAATACAATAACTATTATTAAAATTAGTATTATGGTTATAAGCATAGTTAAAAAGCCACTCTGATTATTATCTAATTTCTTCATAATTAACACTATACACTAATTTTTATTTACCAGAATTTTTTCTTAGCTTCTTGAAATTCTTTCAATAGTTCTACCTGTTGTTTAGAAAGTTTAGTAGGAGTATCAACAATTATAGTGATTATTTGTGGCCCTCTGGATGCTCCTTTGAGATGAAAGACTCCATGGTTAGAAAGTTTGAAATCACTACCGCCTTGAGTGCCTGCGGGTATTTTCATGATTACCGGGCCATCAACTGTAGCAACTTCTATTTCAGTGCCAAGAGCTGCTTCAACCATACCGATATGCTCCTCGCTCAAGATAATATCGCCTTCTCTAGTAAAGCGTTTATGTGGCTTAACTCTGACATTGATATATAAATCACCTTTTGGACCATTAGCAATAGCTTCGCCTCTCTCCCGCA
>JAJZHX010000014.1 GCA_021804315.1 bacterium | reverse complement strand
TATTATTCAGAAGATGTTTGTCTGCCAGAATAGTATCAAAAATACTGGCCATAAAATCTAACGCCGATGATTCGTTAGCCATATCTAATATCTCTTCATGATTTTTTATAATTGTTAAAGCTGGGCACCAAAAGTCAATAGGCTTATTAGTATACTGTGCGACTTGATCAATAAGCGCATACTGACTCTGATTTGAGGGTAAAATAAAAAGAAAGTCTTTCTTGGCTACTATGGTCTCCAAAAACGAATTACTGCCTCCATTTAATAATACAGAGTCAGCAGCATACAATGATCTCGCATACTCACTCTTACTGTAGTTGTTGAATTTTATATCGTCTCTTAAATAAGACTTTGCCAAAATATTTATAGACTTATTACCAGTCACGCTTAAATCACTACAGTTATCGCAAATATTGTTTACCAGCACCATAAATAGTTTTATGTATGAGTCATGTTCAGGTTTATAGAAAGGTGTAACTACACCATTTACGGTAATTAACATCTTTGAGCCCTTATTGCTCGTGTGGTAATCGTAGCGCTCAACAGGCCCAGCAAAATATTTAACGGTTTTTTCTGACTGAAATTTTTCTAATAGCCAAGGTAATACAAAACGATATTGTATATCTGCGAGCTCAAAGGCCTGGGGTCTATTTTTCCAGAACCAATAAAGGCCATCCAAAAGCACACAAGTATAATTATTAGTTCTTGCGACGTATATGGCGAAGCTATTCATACTGCTAATAATAAGAGTGTCTAGATTGTTATATTTTTCTATATATTGAAAGATAGCTTCTTCACTTCTAAGATCTTCAATTAGGTCAAACTTTATATCTAAGTTATTAAATAGGTAGTCAGTTTTGCCACTTGAAACTATTCGGATATTTGCTGATCTATCAATTCTTGCTAAAGCTGATGCTATAGTATGCAAACGTGAAATAGGTCCAAAACCAAAATCGTTAGATACGAATATATAATTTTTATATTTCATGATCCCGGAAGTATTCATATTTATCATACATATATGATTCAAATTTTTTGTCTAATCTATCTGGATTATACAAGAAATAATGCGCGGCGTCAGCAATCGCAGAAAACATTACCCACTCCCTTATAGTTTTATAACTCGCAGTGAAAGATCCTAGTGCATTTTTCATATATGTATCTATAAATAGTTTGTAATTGAGTAAACTAAGACTCTGCCCATCTTCAAACGACCACTCTAGAGCAGAGTGAGCAATGTCCTTCACAATAAATGATGACCGAATTGCCCAATCAAAATCAATAACACTTGCTAGTTGACCATCTTCAGTAAAAAGCACATTTCCAAAACGATAATCATTATGCAATACGTACTCCGCACCAGTTGCGTTTTGGCTATCAAAAAATTCCAACGCCCAAGATAAACTTTTATGTATATCATGACTATTTGCAGCAGTATATTTCTTTTCTTCAATACCAGTTTTTAGAGCAACTATATCTTCATCAAATGTCCTTACTTGGCTGTAGCTATAAATTTTGCAATAGGATCTAGTCAGACTATGTAGCCTGCATAGCGTCTCTGCAGCTAACTTAATCTGCGAACTCGATATATCCATTACTCTAACAATGGGTTTATGTTTGATATATTCTGTAACAACTACTGGAAATACACGCTCTTCGAATAGAATTTCAAACTGATAGACGACTTTGGGGCAAGGGAATTTATTGTCACTTAAATATGCTAGGAGCCTAATTTCTTCTCTAATATCTTCAAGAGGTTTTCCAAGACTTACCTTAATTATATATTTCTGTTTTTTATCTAAATACACTAAGTTATCACGGCTAGAATTCATTCTAGTTAAGTAATCAACATCTTTTCCAAGCTTTTTGATAACAAGGTCTTTTAATATATTCTCTAGATTGTCTTGGCAATTATCCATATTGCATAATTTATAATTAATGGTTTACTATACTAATATAACACGGACAGGAACTAATCGTGATCACTCATATAGTGGATTCAACACTTCGAGAAGGCCTACAGACTGCTGGCAAGCCAATATTTATTGATCAGTACGGTCCTATTGAGTATGTTACGCTAGCACACGATTCTGGACTAGTGGATAGATTTGAAGTTACATGGTCGCCCAGCTTAACCCCCGAAGCCCTAGATAAAATAAAGGCTCTTGGTGCCAAAGGCGTAAAACTCCAAGCCTATGTGGGTCCATTAGAATACTTTCAGCCTACAGATAGGCCAGATCTTAACTCCACAGATTGGACGTTAGTATCAACAACCTTACTTCATGGAAATATACCGGCAAGATCAGACTTAACGCAGCTACAAGACAGAACAAATGGGGCACCCCTACGTGTGGGGCTAGAATGTTCAGGATCAAATGGAGTAGAAGAAGTAATTGAAACTGTCGCAACATTAAGTAGCTACGATGAAGTAGAAGTGATATCAATAAATGACTCAAACGGAAGAATGTCCATAGAGTGGATTGAGAGTTTCTTCGGTACTATTGCTGGAATTGATACTAACGGACATAGAATTGGTTTTCACATACATAACGGGGAGCTAAGGGCCAAAGACAAAGCGAAACTTGTCCTAAAGTGTGCTGAGCTAGCAGGACTTGTAGAAATAGACTTAGATGCAACAGCATTTGGACTTGGAGACAGGTCGGGAATATTGAGCATAGATGATGCAGCGCAGCTTATTGGGAAAGGGGTTGCAATCGAGTCCATATCTAGAGAGATCGCTGGATTGTTTTTTAAAATAAATCGTAAATTAGGCGACCTTCCTGATGTAGCAATGTCGCACTACAATAACGGTATTATTCGCCCAGAATATGCGTCGACAACAAAGGGGATTTAAAGATATGCCTGAAACGATAGATAAAGTAGGCTTCGTGGATAGCACCTTAGAGGTTGACATCAAGAGCATTCTTAGACGAAGCATCTATAACAGACGACCTTGCTCAAAGAGCTACAGATCTTTCATGTAGGCTAGATAGACTAGTGCCAGTTTTTTCAGCAAGCGATGCTAGTTCCACACCCGAGCTATTAGACCCAGATTGTATCCCGTTACTAATACTAAATAGGGGTGAATCAATTGTTTTTGATCAAGGAACTAGCCAGTTTTCAACTACTCAAATAGTAGCCGCAGAAACAACAATCCAAGATTTGCACCCAAGAACTTACTCTCCAGAAATAATAGTAAGACTAATTGAGCGACTACAAGAACAAAGTGCATCTATAGGTAGAAGTTATGGTTTTAGAGAAAATATACGTGCAGCAACTTACAGCGAGGGCGCTTTGGTTAGCGGGGACAGGTTTAAAGAAAGATTCAATTTTGAGAGCGATAAAATAGCGAAAGTAGTTAGGTTTTCTTTTAGGCCATTGGTATGTGTATACGTTAGTAATCATGATCCAGTGTCTAACGCAGCTGCTCTATTTCATGAATTAGCACATGTCTGCCAAATAGAAAAAAACCCAATAACAGGGTACTCATCACAGCATGAAGCAGATATGAAAGCTCTGCGCGATGAGTTAGAAGCATATCACGTAGGTTCAGTAGTACTATCATTATTGGCATCTGCAACTGACGCCGCAGGGCAGCCACCTCGCAGAAACGATAGCTTAGATACGCAAGCTTTAGTCGAAAGCTTAAGAATAAATAATCCAGCCCTAGATCATGCTGATCCGTTCCATCCATCCAGATCGATGATAATGCTACTAGAATCTAGCGGAATAGGAGTAAAGAGATTGATAGAATCTAAAGCTAATATTAGTGAGATCCTTCAACAATAATCTGAATATTAATATAGATATGTTCCTAATCAATTCCAATACCAATGACGAATACTAAGATCAAGTCAAAAATCCTTAATTCTAATCGCCAAAAATGACCTCCGAATCCATATAAAATCATAGATAATCCAGCTACAACCTGCCTAACAGCATCAATTTTAACTAACCCAGAATATCTTTCATTCTGTATGCCCCAACTAATGCCTTCTTTATCTGCGATTATATCCACTCCATAAAAGTATTTTTCAGATAGCCCGATATTCGAATATCCAATAAACTCTAACTTATTAGCTACATATTTCTCAAAATCTAAGCCTTTCTTGCTAAAATTAATACTTTTACGCTATCTACATATTTTAACTAACACAAATAGAACGATGGCTAGCCAATTTATTAAGAATATTTAACAATATCTAGAATATATACAACTCCTGGGTTAGAATATTTATACTAACTTAAGAGGGTAACCTAATGAGTCTAACCGCTAACGACTTGCTGGAGATACGAACTGTAGTCAGGGAAGAAGTTAACGAAGCAGTTGCAACAATTGATGGTAAACTGAAGGCTATAGAAAATGACGTCAAAGAGATCTATAAAATGATTTCTGGCCTACAGCATTCTGGTATAACTAAGCCTAGTTTTAAGAAGCTTACAATAGAAAACAAATTACTTAGATTAAATACGGAACTAATAGAAGCAGCTAAACAAGTCGGTATTACACTACCCAGATAGTTCGAACACTGACCATTATGGCTAGCCAGTTTATTTCTGCCTTTTTACTTTATGACTAGTTCTTTTTTACCATCAGCAAAATCATGTAACAAGGCACTTAACATCGTCTGATAAGGTATGCCGTTCCTATTGGCTTTGGCTTTAATTTTAATCAGGTCAGTCTGTTTTACGCGTAAGGTGATCGGTTTGGTAGTATTTAACTCTTTGTACCGTTTAGCTGCTTCTTCGATCATTTTTTTAGATTGTTTAAAGTTTGGATCACTAACATACTCTCCCCGTTCAAGAGCATCCTCAATAGCTCGCTCCTCTTCATCTAATACAAGATTAGCAAAGGGATCTTTAGGTATTTGCATTCTTATCTCCTTTCAAATAATAATTAGTGTATTTTCTGCTAGGGTATACAGTTTTTAAGTAAATCTCATGCTTACTTTTGTCGATAACGTATGGTACCACGTATACATAACTCTCAATTTTAATAAGATATATCCTTTGGTTAGATCTATCTGGAGCCGAGTGTTCTAAATCATCTAATATGTTGCCTCTCTGAATGAATATTAATACATCATCAAAACCTATACCTATCATAGACTTCAACAGTTGGTTCTTTTCATCATTAAACTTTATGCTGAAATCCATACTACAAGTATAACTACATATACATTGAATGTCAATACAATGTCAAATATAAGCTGCTGCATTTTGAATACGAGAAAACTCAAATCCCCCATCCTCAGCAAGTATCCAAAAGAGACAAACTAGAACAGAGAATAGAACTAGGCTGGAATCCTAAAAAAACTAGAAGGATTAGAAACTTGAGTGAGATAGTAATCCCTGCGGCTAGTAAAAAGAAACGCTACGGTAGGAGTCAAAAACCGGATATAGCCGCACCGCCTAATGCTCTAAAACCTTTTGCAGTATTTAATGATGAGCTTAGGCCCCAAGATGGCATGAATTACTCAGCTATGGTAAATCCTAGAGCCTGGATACAGGACTTTACATATTTGTTGTTTGATCATAGTTTTTGTTATATTGCCGTCGTATTAGACCTTAAAACTAGACAAGTAGTCGGTTGGAGACTAGGTGCTAATCACAGTAGTGAGTTAACCTACTCGGTTTTACTGGATGCTCTAAGCAAACATAGTCCACTAGCAATACTACACTCTGATAAAGGTAGCGAATATTTAAGCTACAAACATGAGTTACTATGTCAAAAAATGGAAATAATATTGTCAGTTAGTGACAAAGCTAGTCCTTGGCAGAACGGCTTTATGGAAAGATGGTTCGGAAACTCTAAACTTGAACAGGGATCTTGACCATGCGGCATAGTTGACGTATTTCAAATATCTGCAGTAGAAGCTATCGATGATTGTAAACTAAAGCATCTGGTTGAAGTGTTCCAATTATCAGGAAACTTGCTTACTTAACAATACAATCTAATCTATTGACATTGTATGCAGATTTGTATACATTGCATTCATGATTACTAAACAATATACAATTCGAGGGGTACCACATAAAGTCGATGAGGCATTGCGTAGAAAAGCACAAAAGACAGGTAAGACCCTTAATGAAGTCGCCATTGAGGCACTAACTAAGGGAGCGGGGATTACTCCAAATGCTAAATTCAATGACTTGGATTGGTTTGTTGGATCTATGGATAAGGATTCTGAGCTTGATAAAGCAATGGATTGGATGGACTCCCTACCTAAGGACATGAGCTAATGCAAAATCTTGCACTTGATACTAATGCATATACGGCTCTTGGAAGAGGCGACCAAGTACTATCAGAAATTATTGCAGGAGTTGTACATATCGGTTTGCCAATGACAGTACTTGGCGAGATTTATTTTGGAATGCTAAATGGAATTCAAGAAAAATCGAATAGCCTGCTACTTGAGCGTTTCTTAGCCAACACTCGGGTTGAGGTTCTGAACATTACAGACGATACGGCAAAATTATATGGTGAGATAGCAACAGAGTTAAGAAGATTAGGACGTCCAATACAGCAAAATGACATCTGGATTGCTGCACTTTGTAAACAATATGGCTACAGGCTTGCTACAAATGACAGTGGATTTATAAATATTACTGGATTAGAATTAATCAAGTTCTAAATCCGAACCATATTATTAATCAAAGATAAGAAATGTGTATATTAAGACCGTAGATTAAAACTTAGAATATTATATTAGTATTTGGTAATTCACTTCGTAAATTATTGATCTGGTTATTATTTAAAGGATTACCAGTTAGATTAAATAGCTTAAGTTTTGTAAGAGTTGAAATTTCACTAGGTAAAGAGCTTATTTTATTATAGCTAAGGTCGAGGTTTCTTAGAGTAGGGACTAAAGCTATTTCCGAAGGTATACCCGTCATTTGGTTATTACTAGCATCAAGTGTCGTTAATGGCATATCGCATATTTGACCTATTAAATTACCCTGGAGCTGATTATGATCAAGGTTTAGTATCTGGATATTTACCATTTTACTCATTTGTGCAGGTAATGTCCTTAAGTCGTTATATGACAAATTTAACTGTGTTACGCCCGTCTGATCATAGATATGAGAACCGACACTCGTAAGATTACTATGACTTAGGTTGAGATTATCTGTACTAGCACGTGAGACTACTGAACCTGGACAAGATAAAGCCGACACAGAATTTTGAGATTTTCGATGATCATAAATCGTCCAACTACTAAGACCAATAATTATTAGGATTAGTATAGCTATCAAAATATTCTTTTTCATTTAACTTACCTCATAAGGTACAAAAACATACCTTCTTTCTCGTATATTGTCGCCTATTTTTATTTAATAGTCTGTATGATATCGCTCTCGATAAACATATTAATACATACTCGAGTATCATATTATTTCGTGCCGTATAACTACCAATACCTTAAGATATGCTAGTTACCAAAAAACCAATTACATATATTCGGAGTGATGAGCAGTGGTGTGGGCTCTAGCTCCTCGTATATGACTAGCCAATTAGCGGCAACGTTCAGTTAGTGAATCTTAGCAATGAGTTACAAGGGCTTAAAGACATGGAGGCCATCAACCGAGAACAAGTATTATTCTGGAAGAACCTCAAGCCCGCTGATAAAGTTTCTCAATCTATCTGGGGTAATTTTATTAATCTACCGAGAAGAACTAGATATCTAGCACTAAAGAGCCTCGTAGTGGTATTTTTTAGTAAAAGTTTTAAGGTTAGTTATATGGCTATATTTGGGACTCTGTCTTGGGGCAAGCTTCACTCACTTTACTGGGCTATTAATCAAGCCAGTCCGGAACCTTTTTCGAGAACTATATCGCGTTATTGTTAATTTTTTAAATACTAGAGTATTATTTTTACATATAGTAATTAACAAACATTCTAAATATTTTGAGTACTCATAAAGAACCGGTTAAAATTGATACTGATGATACCGAAGAAACTAGAAGAATAAAACGACGTTATGTCAGGGAAATTGCTAGATTAACATTAACTTCATTTAAAGCTAACGAAGAAAAAGAAGCATTAAGAAAAAGACTATTTACCGATGATCTTACCGAACTTCCAAATTCTACTTATTTAAAAGAAAAATTACCAGAACTTATCGAGATTGCCATGAAAGAAAAAATTCCACTTGCTTTTGCTTTCCTTGATGTTGATGGCCTAAAAAGAACTAATGATAAAGACGGTCACGAAAAAGGTGATCAACTTCTGCAATCTGTCGGACCTAGTTTCATGGGATTGTTGAGAGAAGGTGATATTGTTGGTAGATTTTCAGGAGATGAATTTTGGGCTATCCTACCAGGCTACAGCCCTATAAAAGAAGATGAAGATCAAGAACAAGCCATAGAAGAGCTCAATAAAGAAAAAATACAATTCATCAAAAGACGTTTTAAAGAAGAGACAGCTAAGTTGGGGATACCAGATGATTTACGTGTTGGCATATCAATAGGTATTGCCATCTTAAGAGAAGGTGAGGACGCCCGATCTCTAATAAGTAGAGCAGATACGCTGATGCAAATAGATAAACAAAAAAACTATAATGATATGGAGCAGCAAGGTATAAGGTTTTATGATAGCAGAAAATAATAAACAATATTACAACTATCGCGAGTCTTTATCCAATGATTAATAGTTGGCATAATTGGTTGAATATGACTAAATATGACAAAAAGTGGCATGAGAATGACTTGCAAGATGAACTTAATGAATATTATGAAGAGAAAAAACTAATCAAAAAATGGAGTGAGCTAAGTGACGTAGTCTATACCTCTACT